>JAZRVX010000207.1:0-43812 GCA_045599455.1 Faecousia sp.
AGCCCACCGCGCCGAAGTACGCGAACAGTTGAACGACTATGTGCAAAAACGCATTAATGTTGTCAATTCTGTTGTCAGAACGCAGTAAAGCCCTTATTTAACAGCAAAATATAGGAGTTCAAATCTCCCCGCTCCGACCATTTTAAAAACCTTAAGAATTAAGGATTTTCCCTTAATTCTTAAGGTTTTTTCGTTTTTAATAATGTTTAATCATGTAAGGTTATGTACGATTTATGTTGTCAAAAATGTTGTCAATGTTGTCAAAAGTGTTGTCAAAAAAATCCGGGGTCTTTCGACCTCGGATTTTTAGTTTTTAATCCAGTCTGGGCAGAGACAATCCTTCTATGCCCTCGCCTTTTTTGTCGTTCAGCGCATCATGGACTTGCTTACCGATATTCTTATCATACGGGTTGCTGCTGCCATCCCATCTCTTATCGAAGCACTGCCAAATCACAGCTTTCATTTCGTTTGAAATGTCCATCTGGTCAAGGACAGTTCGGGCATCGCTCTGATTGAAGTTGTTGTTGCCCTTTTCTTCTTTCAGTTGTGCACGAATGTCCTGCGCCTCGCGGATTGCATCGTAAGCATCTGTGTTGCTCACTCCGGTGCCCGTGATAATGTCATACATTCTCTGCTGTGTGTCGCTGAATTTTTCGTACCCGCTCGCATAATATTCTGCACTCTCTGGTATGCCCGCAGTGCCGAATAGCATTGCACGTATTACGGTACCTATGTCAGCATCTACCGCATATTGTATGTTGCCATCGCTTGCGCGTTTTCCACCGTCACTTACAACTTCAAGCCCCTTCCACGTTTTTTTGAGCTGTCCGCCTGCCGGTACAAACTCTGTCACCAAGTCTCGGATTGCATCGCGCAGTTTTTTTGTACTCTTTTCGTCAGCACCACTTACTACTACGCCTTTTATTCCTTCAAAAAGGTTTTCTAATCCGCCGTTAAGACCCGCCATCGGTAGCGAGTTGTCGCCCCATCCGGCGAGTGCCGCAGCATTTCTTGCAAGCGGGACTTCATTTGATAGGTTGTAGACCGTATCATCAATCGCGGCCCCAGTGTCAAACTTGCCGTCGGAGAGTTTTATTTTTTCTCTTTCTCCGGTCCCGAACACGCGTTCTCCGCCCAGTTTCTCCATGACGTTGTCGATGATGGTTTCGAGGTACTTGTTTGTTGTTAAGCCCTGACCGGATGCAATAAAGTTCGCGCTTATGCCGAAGAGGTCAAAAGGAGCCGGAGAGCCGCCGTAGAGCTCATCCCACAATCTGTTCAGCAGGAAGGATGCAAGCAGTGTTCTTACAATTACGCCTGCGAGTGCAGCAGCCGCCGCATTCCTGCCCTTGTCTGCCTCGATTTCGCGGAAGTCTCTGGGGAGGTCTTTTAACACATGTTCCCAAGTGTTCAACGCCTCAATCTGGAACATACCGATAACTCTGTAAACTACATTCTTACTTTCAAAGAATAACGGCTTTGTGCCCTTTGACCTATCGCCCATGATTTCGCTGCCGAACCGGTCCGCTTTCTTCATGGCCTCCTCGTGGGTCATGCCTTCGTTGATTGCTTTAAGGTATGCGCCTCTGACCGCGATAGTCGACATCATTTTATCGAAAAATTCAGCTCCCCAGAATAGCCCCTTTGTAATCTTCGTATAAGGTGTGTTGACGATGTAATTAATATACTCTTTGCCGGTAAGGAAGTCGCTTTCCTCCGCCCATGCTCCGCGCCGTGTTTTCCCGCTCACGAAGTCCTTGATAGCTGCCGCGGTGTACTTGGTGCCCAGTTCGGCAGTTATAACAGGCAGCTGTGCAGTCTGGTTAAGCATTGAGGAAACTTTCGCTCCGACCTGAGACACGCCGAACAATTTTGTGAGTTTATTTGCTATGTTCAGCGTTCTGCGCCCCCAGCTCTGTTCTTGACTGCGGTCAGTTCCTAACTGCTTTCCGGAGAGGAGATTTGCGTAGTTATCCAGCCATACAACAAAGTCGCTGTACTCTGTTGTTTTTTCCTGCGTAGAAAACTGCGCTGAAAGATATTGTTCAAGCCGTTCGTCGGCTTCTTTTTCGGATAGCGCGGATGCTTTGTCAATCACGTCATGATCGCGGAGGAATTCTATTTTGTCTGCAAGACCTGCATCACGCAGGAAGCGCGCCTGAGAAATGTTTTCTTTTATATCCTCCGGAGAATACGTCTGCCTCAGATAATCCGAAAGTGTTCGTACTCTCATTACGTCGTCCATGTGATAAATAACGTCACTGAGATACTCCGTGTAGTCCTCGAAGTTATCTGTGATGTCGTAATTGGTTTTGTCGCTCACTCGGCTGAGGAAGTGCGGATCCCAACGCTTGTTGGGCTTATAGCTTGCAGTCAGGCCGGCAATAGAAGTTGGTAGCTCTGACACTTTGCTGTTTATGCCCAGCAGGTCGGCGACATGCTCAAATGCTTTTTGCGTATTTTCCGGTTGCTTGTGAGGAGCGTAATTCTTTATAAATCCGATTTCCTCGTAACCGTGGCTGACAAGCACATCATTGATTGCATCGTACATTTCGTTGTACTTCTTTGAAAATGCTTTCGCGGCATTCTCGACCTTTACTGGGTCAATTTTATCGAACCACTTTTTATAGCTGCTCAAAAGCTCCTTTTCGGCTGAGTCAATATCATGCAGCTTTGCCGCCTGTTGTGCAGTCATTCCGTTGCGTATATCCTCGGCAGCCTTAATTATAGCATCGTTGATGTTTTCAATCGGCTTTTTCTGCATGGAAGCAAAGGCGTAGAACCACTCTTTTTGTTCCACGGCAGCCTGTGTCGCGGCTCTTTCTTCTCGGTTCAGTGCGGTTTTCTGTCCGTCTTTGCCCTTGAATTTTCGGAGCTCGTCAAACTGCCTGTTAACAAAGCGTATTCTTTCCGCCTCGTTTGTTGCAACAGGCTCGAAGAGTTCTTTATACAACTTGCCGCCGATCTTGTCGCCGTACATAGTGCGGAGATTTCGCGCCGGAGTGTTCAAGTTAAGACTTGTTACGCCTACGTCCTTTACAGGAGTTACGTCTTTTAACAGATTATCGACTTTTTCATGTTGCGCATCCTTAATCTGCCTGCGTTGCTGCCTGATAAGGTCGCTGTTTACGCTGGTCTCTGCCCAGTAGTAATCGGAGAGTTCTTCTACCTTCGCCGCATCAAAGTTTGACGGAATATCATCCGAAGTATAAGTGCCTCTTGCAATGCCTCTTGCAAATTCCTTTTCTGCCTCGGTTGCTCTCAGCCTCTTTTCGGCTTCTTTCGCCACCTTTTGTACGGCCTTAGCGGCCCTGTCCACGGCTCTGAGTTGGTCAACGCTGTCATACAGTCCGAGGCTGCCCGCTATCTTAATTCCGAGTTTGTCGGTGTGTTCCGTGCCCTTAAACTCCTCCTTCGGTACCGTGCGTATTCTTGCGGCTTTTGCATTTGCTGCTCGCTGATCGCCCGCTCTGATATACTCGTCAGCGTTCTCAACATTTTTTAAGCCGAGGCTGTCAAGTTCTTCAAGCTCCTGCTTTGTCAGCAGCTCATTCATGCGTTCCGCAGTGCTCTTGCCGTTTTCAGATTTGGTTTTAATCTTTCCATCGTCCGAAGGTGTCCAGTCCGGGAATTTGCTTTGAGTTTCTTCCCACTTTTTTTCTGCCTCTTCTTTTGATACGCCGTTAAGCATTTCGCGCGCCACGACGGCACTTGTCACAGCTTTGTTGGGTATCGGCTTTATACCTGCAAGCCAACGCTGCGCACCGTTCCGGGCGGTCTTATACATAGGCGTTAACTCATAGCCTATAATGTTTGCAATTCGGTTGAGCGTATCATACCTTTCGACATAACTCTGCGGCGCAGTTTCTTCGATACCCAATCCGTGTCCTAAGTCAAAGACGTTGTCTTTGTTTACATCTGTTTTAAAGGCGTTGTTAAGGATGGCGGTTATCATCTTATTTGCGCGAGCTTCTATTTCATCGTCGCTTGCCGTACCGGGGAATGTATTTTCTGCATACTCGGCTGCAATCTCTCGCCCGCTCTTGGTCTCTTGCTCCGGTTCTGCATCCTCAACATTTGGGAGGCTGATTGTCTCCGGTTCCTCCGCCACAGAGTATTTCTCCCCGCTCTCGGTCTCCGCGCTTTCAAGCTGCTGTTCCGTGGGCGGATTTAATTTGTCCATCAGTTCTTTATAGCGGCGGCGTTTCTGCTGGAGCTGTTCTTCCTTGGCGAAAGGCTCATTGGCGAGTTTTTCAAGCTCTCCGATGTTGTGCTTTTCCATCTCAAGCTGGTTCTTTGCGGCGTTATACTCGGTGCCCATGTTCAGCACGAGTTTTTCAATCTGCGTAATGCCGAATTTCGGGTTGCCGGGGTATATCTTGAACGGGTAGCCCTGATTGCCGTAGAGCAGGCCCTTTGCGCCTTCATTTGTCTTGATTGCACGGAGTTCAAAGCCCGCAAAGCTGCCGACGGTGGTGTAGCTTTCCTCGCTTATTCCGCTTGTTGCTTCAATCAGTGCCAGGCCTGCATCCGCTTTTTCGGTGTAGGTGCTGTTACCGATGCTCATAGAGAAGTTTTTGTACTTTGCGGCTTTCTTTACGTCCTCTGCCCCGTTGCGTACTCTGGTCTCCAGTGCGGCGGCGTTTGCCTGCGCATCGCGCATCTTGGCGCGGGCGCGGAGCGTTTCGGAATTGTGGGCTTTATACAGGCTATCGAGCTTTTTAATCTCGTTTTCGAGCTGTATTGCCTCCTTGATTTCCGGTGAGCCGGATGCAAGGGCTTTGACTTCGGCAGCCGACAGTGTGATTTCGCCGGTGTCCTCAACATCTCTGCCGACATTTTCGCCGTTCATTACATCGTCTATAAAACGCTGCTTGCGGTCTATGATGTCCCAGAGACGGGAGTCGAAGGTCTGCTCGGTAACGTAGGTAAAGCACTCGACTTCATCGTTGATATTGCCCTGTCTGAAAGCGCGTCCGTTTCGCTGTTCAATGTCGCCCGGTCTCCAAGGTGCATCAAGATGATGAATAGCCACAACACGTCTCTGCGCGTTCATGCCCACGCCCATCTTGCCGGTGGAGCCTATCAGCACTCTGACCTTGCCTTCGTTTACATCTGCAAAGAGTTTCTTTTTCTTTGCATCGGTGTCGGCATCATGAATGAAGGCTATTTCCTTTGCGGGTATGCCCTTCTTAATGAGCCTTGCGCGGAGGTCATCATAAAGCTGTGCGCTTTCAGCCTCATAGTTTTCTTCGGCACTTACTTCGGTTTCGGTCTTTGCCTTGCCCTTCGGAGTTGCGCTGTCGAGGAATATGAGCTGAGTGCCCTTAATATCGCTGCTGTCCTTGTAGGTCTCGACTACATTGTCTGCGCAGCGGTATATCTTGCCGCCCTCTTCATAAGGCAGTGACGGGTCGATCATACGCTGTGTGTAGCTTATCTTTCTGCCGTCGCTGGTGATTTTCAGCATATTGTCAACGCTGGGGTCTACGTTCTTTACGTTCTCGGCACGTTTCTCGATTTCCTTCATATAGGAAAGCTGATATTCGCTGGGCTCGCAGACAACGATGTTGACTTTGCCGCCCTTCATCTTCGGTATCTTCAAGCCGGGCACCTCGGTCAGCACATCCGCCATGCTGCGGAAAAGCTGTTGCAGCTCGCTCATGTTTTTAAAGTGGCTGAAGCTCTGTTTCATGCGGTAGCCGGTGCCGGTGGGGTTGACTTCCAGTGCGTTTACCACCTCGCCGAACTGCTTTGCCCACGCATCAAAGCTGTCAATGCCGAGCTGTTTCAGAATATCCGGCTGTAAGTACCTCTGCATGATATACATTTCCGACATGCTGTTCATGACCGGCGTTGCGGTGGCAAATACTATGCCGCGGCCGCCGTTGAGCTGCTGCAGATAACGGGTCTTTGTGTAGAGGTCAAACGCTCTCTGGCTGCCGTTCTTGTTGCCCAGACCGGAAACATTGTTCATGCTCGTTGTGTAGAAAAGGTTTTTGAAGTTGTGCGCCTCATCTACAAACAAACTGTCAATGCCGAGCTGCTCGAAGTCGATGTTGTCCGCATCCTTACTCTTCTGGGTGAGCTTTGCAATTTTGTTTTCGAGCTGTTTTTTCTTGCTCTCCATGTCGCGCACGGAAAGTCCCTTGCCGTTGCCCGCTCGCTTTTCGGAGTCGATAGCCGCGGTGATCTCGTCTATCTGCTCCTGATAGAGTTTCTTCGTGAACTCGTCGGACATTGGGATTTTCTCGAACTGCTCATAGCTGACGATGACAGCATCGTAGTCGCCGTTCGCTATGCGGTTCGTGAATATTTTTCTGTTTGCGCTTGTAAAGTCATTCTGTTCAGCCACAAGCAGCTTTGCACCGGGGAAGTAATCGTTGAATTCGTTGCCCCACTGAGCTACCAGCGATTTCGGCACCGCAAACATAGGTTTCTTCACTATGCCGAGTTCTTTGAGTTTCATTGCCGCCGCTGCCATTTCGTAGGTCTTGCCTGCGCCCACGCGGTGTGCGAGAAGCGTGTTGCCGCCGGAAGATATAATACGCTGTACGGCGTTCTTCTGATGCGGTCTCAGCGGCTTTGCGGCATTCGCTCCGTTTACAGTCAGATTACTGCCGTCATACTTTGCCGTGGCAAATGCGTTGAAGGTCTCGTTGTAGAGGTACTGAAGGTCAGTCCTGCGGCCCTCTTCCTCCCATAGCCATTTCTGAAATTCCTTTGTGATTTCCTCGACCTTTTCATTTGCTGCTGCCGTTGCGTCGGCATCTACGTGTGTCTTGCCTTCGCTGTCCTTGTAGGTGACGGTAATGCTGCGGTTGTTGAGCATTGCATCAAAGATTTTTTCAAAGGATCGTGCAGCAGTGCCCCATTTCTGAGAGTTTTCAATGCTGGATTTGAGGTACTTGTTCAGATATTCGATTGTAAAGCCGCCCGTCACATTTCTTGTGACCTTGACGGACTGTCTGTAATTATTGCTGGTTCCAAGTATGTGCGCTGCGAAGTCTGAATATACGCTGTCGGGCACCCACGGTGCGCCGGGGGCAACGTAGATTTCCGAATAATCCACATCCTTCGGCACTACGGTTTTCAGTGCCTCGATGTTGTATTCGTAGTCCTTATCAGCCTCTTTCAGTGCCTCTGCATCTCTGAGCTTTGCGCGGACATTGCCGGAGAGATATTCTTCCGCAGCGACAAGGTCGCCGTTTCGGTCCTTGAAAGCGAGTCTGCCTTCAATGAGTTCCCGGCTGACTTCCTCGGTGCTTCTGCCGGTGAGCTGCGCCATGTAATCCACATCAACGCCGCCGCGCCTGTTGCGGGAGATAACGAGTGCATCCGCTACGCTGTCCGCCGTTTTCTCGGTTACGTTGGGGCTGACGGTGTCCTTTACGAAGATGTCCGACTTCTCGGCTTTCTTCGTGTCGGGGTCATATTTCTCCAGCGCAAACAGTGAGAATTTATACGGGTCATCCTTCAGGGCTTTTCTGTTCGCCGGGGCGTTGATTGCGCCGTGCTCTGCAACGAACTTATCGTATGCCTCGTTCAGCTTTGCCCGCTGTTCTGCCGCCAGTGCGGTGTCGCCCTGCACCTGTGCATTGAGGAGCGTGTTTGCGATGCCGCGGATACTCAGCAGTCCCTTAACGCGCTTTGCCTCTTTCTCCGCGAGCTTTACTTCGTGCAGTTCGCCGTTTCGGGTCTCGTAGATTTTGCCGTTCTGCTCGGTCAGTGCGCCGTCTCTGGCGGCTTTGCCCTCCGCTCTCTGAGCGTTGATATTTGCCTGTTCCGGCGTGGACGTGGTGTACTCCATTTTCCCGGAGATATTTTCAAACGCCTTTGCTATCTGCTCCTGCAGGCTGCCGGCATCGGCTCTGGGGTTGACGGTCAGTTCCCCGCCCCATCTGCCGTTTGTGTAGGCGTGTTCGCCGAGCACCATTTCCGGATGCTCGATAAAATATTCATTGACCTGTGCATAGTTGCCGTTTACGTTCAGCCACTCATTGCCGTTTGCAAACTCCGCGCCGCCGTACACCGTGTTGGGTGCTCTCTTCTGGAGGATGAGAATATCGCTGGTGACGGGGGTACCTGTGCCTTCAAACGCCGTGTTCGGCAGTCTGATTGCGCCGAGGAGGTCTGCCCTGTCAGCGATGTAATTTCTCACGCCTGCATCGCGGCTGTCCATGGTGTAGTGCGATGTTATGAACATCACTATGCCGCCCGGTCTCACCTTGTCGAGTGTTTTTGCAAAGAAGTAATTGTGGATTGCGGACTTAACGCTCTTGGGGTAAGCCTTGTCCACAACAGCGATATTGCCGAAAGGCACATTGCCTATTGCCACATCAATATAGTTGTTCGGTATGTTCGCCTTTTCAAAGCCCTGAATACGTACATCCGCCTGCGGGTAGAGATACTTTGCGATCTGACCGGAGATTTCGTCCAGCTCTACCATAGTCCAGCGGGCTTTCCCGCTCATGCTTGTCGGCATTGCGCCGACGAAGTTGCCGGTGCCGGAAGAGGGCTCCATCATGCGCCCGCCCTTAAAGCCCAGCTTTTCAAGTCCTGCGTACATTCCCTTGATAACATCGGTGCTTGTGTAGTAGGCGTTGAGTATGCTTGCATTTGCGGCTCTGTATTCGTCCTCTGTGAGCAGTTCTTTGAGCTCCGAGTATTCCCTTGCCCAGTCGCTCTTTTTGCTGTCAAAGGCATCCGTCACGCCGCCCCAGCCGGTGTACTGAGCAAGTATGCTCTGCTCTTCCGCGGTTGCATATCTGTTCTCTGCCTGCAGCCGTTTGATAAGGCGTATCGCCTCAACGTTTGCTTTGTATCTGGTCTTGGGCGTTGTAGGTACATCGAGCTTTTCGCCGATAACGTAATTGCTGCCCTTCGGCTGTTCGGTGGATTTCTGCTGTACAGCTTGCTCCGTTTCTTCTCGGAGTGTTTTCGGCTCTTCGCTTACTCCGTCTCGTAGATCTCGGCTCTCACTACTTCCTTCGCCTGATCCTCGCTCATTCCGTTCTGCATCATTTCGATTATCTCCTCGTCCATCCTCGGTCCCTCGCTCTCCAGTATCGGCCAGAGTTCCCCGCTCTTCTCCAGTTCTCTGTACAGCTTCGGCTGGTTCCTCTTCCAGTGATCGTGAAGTTCCTTCCCCATCACTCCGATTTCGTGCTCTCTGCCGTTTCGGTCTTTCATTTTCGTTTTCCTCCTGTTTTATAGTCGGCAGTTCCGCCGGTTTCACTTCTTCCGGTTCTGCTGCGGTGGCATTTGTTCCCGCATTATCTCTCAAATAGTTGTAAAAACCATATTCGATTTTGTTCAGCTTTTGATATGCTCGCGGGTCATCAGCTACAACGCCATAAACTCTATATTCGTTGATGGTTTTTGCCCCATTGCCGAAGTTCTTTGTTTCGCTTTTAATTTCGGCGTGAGTGTCAGTGTTATCTGCCAGCTTTTTTATGTAGTTGTAATTATTGCGGTTTATCAAGAATTTGTAAGCTTTGGTTTTTTCCGATTTATTGCTAATGGTATCAACGAAGCCGCTGATATTCTGCTTCTGCTCGCTGAAATCATCAACATATTTTTCGGGTACGCTAAATTCTTCTCCGCTGTCTGTTGTAGCATCATACCAGACATTTCCGTTGCCGCCATCGTAAGCGCGTGTTATTTTCCCGATTGTGCCATCGGTAACGATAATATACCCGCCTTCGCTATACTTAGGGGACAATTCCTGCGTGGTGTTCTCTGCCTTCTCCACTTCCGGCAGGCTTATATTCTGCGGCTCGGCGGTCTCCTCTGCGGCTGCCTTTTCGGTCTCTGCCTCCGCAGTGGGCATTTTCTCGATAATGTCCGCAGCGGGGTTCTCTTTGCCGTTTGCTATGTCCTCTGCGATCTCTTCAACAGCTTTCTTATTAATGATGCTGTCATCAAAGAAGGGCTTGGGCTTTTTCTCCTTGGCTTTCGGCGCGGTCTCTTCTGCGCTTTTCAGGCTGACGTTCTCCGGCTCTGCGTTTGCCGCCTTATCGTATGCGGCATCGAGCTTCTGCATGATTTCCTCATGTCCCGCTCTGCCGTACCATACACTCTTTTTCTTGTTCCAGCGGAACTTGTTTTCCTTTAGCACGGTGCGTACTTCCGCGCCGGGCTTGCCGTCAAAGCTGATTTCGATGCTGCCGTATTCGGGGTTGTCGCGGATAGTGTAGCCGTTTTCGCTGGTGGTGGTCTTTATCTCCGGAGTCTCAACCTCCGGCAGTGTCATTGCCTTCGGTTCCTCGGTGTTCTCCGGCTCCGCTTCTGTGCTTGCCGTCTCCTGTACAGGCTCTTCGGCTGCGGTTTCCTGTGCGGTTTCCTCTGTGCCGGTCTCCTGTTCCTGTGCGGGTACAGCTTCGTTTTCCGTCTCCGTCGGTACCGTGGGCAGCTCTGCCGCCGCGGGTTCGGTGGTTTTGTTTTCGGTTTCAGGCTCGCTCTCGGCTATCTCCGTTGCTATGCTCTGGAACTTATCGGCGTTGCTGCGCCATACGTTCATTCCTGCGTAAGCATCGGCGAAGATTTCTTCCATCACCCAGTTGTCCACAAATGCTTCCTGCTGCTCTGCGCTGATGTTTTCGGGAACTGGGATGGTGCCGCGCAGTCTTTCACGGTAGGTTGCGGCAACTTTTTCAAATTCTTCCTCGGAATAGTTTTCGACAATCTTCTGCCGTATCATTTCCATGATCCACGGCTTTTTCTTTTTGAGCTCATGGAACAATTCATGCCGTGAAAGCTGTGTCGCCGTAAACTTTCTATTGTCCGCCTGTACAATGATTTTGCCGTTTGCGTTAACTGCATTAATCAGGTGTGTTTCGCCGTCGCTGCCTACGACCTGAATACTGCCGAGCACAAACACGGCATCTTTTCCGGTGAGTTTTTTTATCGCTTTTGCGCTCTTTTTGAGTTCCTTGTCGTAGTATTTTTCTGGAATAACACGGTTTACGTTGTTCTCTGTGCCGGTCTCAATGCCGAGGCTTTTTGAACTTACGTATTTGTTTTCTTCGGGTGAAAGACTCTTGAACAGATTCTGTCTACGCTCCGCTGCTCCTCGCTGGTCAGCGGTCTGGGCGGCTCCTTCTGTGCCTTGTTCCACTCTGCTAACTGACTGCGGGGCACTCTGACTATCTCCCCGTATCTGTCCTCCATCAGGTAATATTCCTCCTGCTGTTTCTGTTCGCTCATTGATTACCTCTCCTGTTCTTGTGTCATATTCCACAATTGTGGTCTCTTTGGTTTCGGGATTAACGCGGGTCTCAAATGCGGTCTGCGGTGCGTTTGCGGTTTCTTCCTGTGTCTCGAATGTGCTGCCGAGCTGAAGGCCCTGCGGCTCTTCGCCTTCAACGTTTTCAGTTTCGGCAGCAATATTATCTGCGGGCATAACGTTTTCCCGCGGTTCGATAACGTTTTCCTGCGCATTATCCAGTGCGGTCTGATACGGTGTCTGTTCCGCTGCCGCCTCTGCCTGCATCTGAGCCTTGACTTTTTCTGCCGCCGCCTCCATCGCCGCTTTCTGCTTTGCGGCCTCTTCGGGTGTCGCAGCTGTGCTGTCGATTTCTTTAGCGAGGTCGCTTGCAACGCTGTCGACATCGCTGCTGACCTTCTGCGCGGTCTCATCCTGTTTCTGCGCCGTCTCGCCCTGCTCCTGAGTGTCAACATTGGGGCTGGTCAAAGAGCTCATGGCATTTCTGCCCGCGCCGAACGCGCCGACAAATGCTCCGAGGAGAGCATCATAGACGATCTGGTCAAAGTCTTCTGCGATGTCCTTGCCGAAAGCGCGAAGTCCTCTTTCTCCGTCAGTCCACCCGAAAATATGGTCTGCCGCAGTGTTTAACACGTCGGAAAGGGCTTCTTCTATACCTTCGCTGCCTGCCTCGGCAAGGAATTCCATAAATACTTTACCGTTTGGAGATTTGATGATTTTCCCGACAGCTCTTGAAACGGCGTTTCCGAGTTTCGAACCGCTGAGTTTGCTTAAAAGGGTTTTGCCGTATGCGGTTTCCCATACGCCGCCTATTTTTTCGGTAAACACTTCGATAGCCGCCGCAGTCAAGCCCTTTGCCGCCTGCGTTTCAAGGCTGTCGCCTTTTTCTGCGCTTTCCGCAGCAACCTGTCCGAATACTCTGACGCCCATGGAGTAAAGACCGCCCACGCCGCCTGTCATTAAACTTACAGCAGTATCTGCCGCGATGTCAAGACCTGTAACATACGCATCGGTGAGAAATGCGCCGATTTTGTCTTGGTTGTCTTTAATGGCTTGAATCTGCATCCCCGAATCGTTTAACAGACCGCGCATTTCGCCTTTTGCATTTTCAAGGTCTGAGTTACCTGTAAACGCGGCTTTCTTTTCCGCTACAGTGTCCGCGGCGTTTATGCCCGCTACTCTGTCGCGTATTGCTTCCTCTGCGGAATAGCCGCGTGATGCTCCCTGCCCCACAAGTTGCGCTGCTGTTAAGACTGCATTGCCGAACGAGCCTGCCATTCGCTTTAACGATGCTCCCGTTCTGCTGGGTGTTTTTACCGTCTCCAGTTCCTCGGCTATTTCTTCCCTTCTCTGTTCAAGGCGTTTGTATTCTGCCTCGTCCTTTGCATTGGCGAAAATAACGCCCTTTCCGGTGACGGTTGCTCTGTCTGTAATTGTGCGAAGCTGTTCGTCTATGCTGTCCTGCTCGCTGAATAGTTTGTCGCGCTGTTTGATAGCAGTATCATATTTGTCATATAGTGCCTGCTGTTCAAGCATTCGTTGATATTCCGTCGCTGTCGGTGCAGCAGTCGCCGCGGGCGCGGGAGCTGCAGACGGTGCGGTTGTTTCTGCCGCCATAGCTTCGTCGAGTGCCTGTTTATAAAAGGCGTTCCCCGGCTGAGAGCCTTCGCGGTTATCGTAGATAGGCAGACCTACGCTTTTTTTCGGGTCGAAATACGGTGTGCCGTCTCCCCGATAACCGGCAATGGCGTTCTCATACTGTTTCTGCCATGTCTGCCATTTTTCGTTTTCGTGCTCGGCGTTGGCTTTCGCAAGGTTTTTCTCCTGTGCCTGCTTCGCCATTTCTTGAAAGTATCTCTGTTCAACCGCGCTGCTGCCCAGCTTGGCAACGTCTGCGGATTGTTCGCCGAACGCCTGCTGGTGTCTTTCTTCTATAGGGCTTAATTTCTTTTTTGCCATATAATGACCTCGCCTTGACGATTATTTGTGGGTGTAGGTTGATTTGGTTCCCGGCTTTACGGAGCCCTGTGTGTTCGAGAGCTTTATTGTGGTGTTATTGGTCGCTGCCGCTGGTACCGCTGCCGGTGTCGGTGTAGTGACCTTGTGGTCAACGAGCTTGTCCGCGTAATTGATAGCCTCCATATATTCGGGAGTGCCCAGACCGAAGGTGTCCTTCGCATCGCGGAACATTTCGTAAGCCTTGAACTGACCGCTGTCGACATTCTGTTTAAACATATCCAGCAGTGAGTTCGTCTTTGAACCGCCGCCTCCGCCGTACCATCCTCCGCCGGGCTGCACATAGCCGTTGGGGTATTCGCCGAAAAGCTCCTTGTACTGCTCGCCGCTGATCTGACCGTTCTGGTATGCCTGCCAGCCCCAGACCTTGCGCCACTGTGCGGTCTCTTCCTTCGTCATGCCTGCCTGTGCAAGCTCTTCGTCGGTGGGCATATAACCGGAGTTTGTGATAGTCTCCTTGATGCTCTCGTACTTCTGCTTGCCTGCGTTGAACTCATTCAGGGCGCGGGAATATGCGTTCTGCTCCAACGTGGGCACTCTGTCGGCAAGCTGTCCTGCGTAGTAGTCGCCCGCCTGCGTTGCCGCGGTGACTGCATAGCTGGAGGGTCTGCCCGCGCTTGCCGCCGCAGCGGAGCCGAGGGCGTTTTCCGTTGCTCTGTCTCCCTCTCTGAGATACTGCTTTCTCAATGCCTGATAGCTGGGGTCTTCGGCGGCGTTATAGCTGAAGTTTATGTTGGTGCCGTTGGGCGTTGCCGCCGGTGCCGCCGCGGCGGGAGTGCCGTAGTTGTTTCTGAGCTGGTTGATATTTTCGTTTACCAGAAGTCTCTGCTCGTCGGTGGTAGCCTTGTTGTAGTCCTGTTTAAGCCCCAGCAGGCTCAGACCGTATTCCGGCGTTTTCTGCGCCCGCTGCAGATCGTCCTCGTCGAACTGGTCATAGAGGCCCGCAGTGTTGGCAGCAGTCACAAAATCGTTGTATGTGTATGCCATTGCTTTTCGCTCCTTTTCCTTGGTTTCGGTACTCACCATAGCGCACCGTATGCGCTTTGAACCGTCAACATAAAAACGCCCCGCCGCAGCGGAGCGTTAATGTGTATGTTTTATCTGTGTTCACTGCCCGTGGAGTATTCGCGGCTCAGTGCATAGATGTCTGCGTGTCCTTTGCCTTCAAATCTCAGGCGGAAGTAGTCACAGCGGTTGGGCTTCACAGCGATGTAATAGCTGTCCTTCTTCGCTGCTCTGAGCGATTCTACATGTTCCCATGCTCTGCCGTCGTGAGAGATCATTATTGTTGTCTCCGCGCCGCTCTCCATCTCTATGCGCAGCTGGAGCTTAGTCAGTGATTTTGCGTTCGGCTCATAGCCGCCGAGGGTACTGCTCGCCCTGCCGTAATAATCCGCGGTCTCTGCCATCCAGCTCACTTTTGCTTCCTCGGTGCTCTCCGGCGGGTCGATGATATTGCCTATGAGCCATATCCCGCCGCTTGCCAGCAGCATATAGAGGTTGCCGTCATGCCACGCAAAGGATATTACCTCGCTCTCGTCCTCTATGTGCCACATGCCGCGCTGACTGTCATACACAAACAGTCTGTGACTGCCGTCCTCTTTCTGTGCGGATACATAGTATTTCACGCCGTCGCTGCCCGCCACGGCGTTTTTGAAGTGCTCCCCGCCGAATACAGCGTGTATCGGGTTCGGCACTCCGCCGGTGTAGGCTGTAAAGCCCGCTCGTGAGAGGAATATGAGTGTCTCGTTTGCGACAGCGCAGCTCTGAGCGTTGGTCTTTGTCAGCCCCAGTGTCGCGCTGCCGACGAGCTGGAAGTTCTTCGGTTCGCTGCCGTACATCTTGTAGATATGATTTTCCTTGAAAAAAACCAGATACCCGCGGCAGAGGCTCATTCCGGTAAACGTGCCGCTGCTGCCTACATCTACGGCGTAGCTGTCCGTAGAAAGTCCGTCAAAGACATTCCAGTTGAAGATGTTGCCGAGCTTTGAACCGTATATGTGGTTGCCCTTGCAGCCCCAGAGGCGGTTTTCGTGCTCAACGATATAGTCCATATCCGGCATACTGCGCTTAATGGTGATTGCGCCCGGCTCCGTGTACGGTATATCGCTTGCATCGCCGTCCAGCTTGAACACGTTTTCGTAGAACAGCAGCTTGTCTCCGTCTATCTCGCGGATAATGGGCGTCTTGTTGTTTTCGGGGTGGGTCACGCAGCCGGAGATTTCCACAGCATCACCAACGTTGAAATACTCTTTCCAGTCCACGGTCGCCTGTATCATGTTTGCTGTCGCGCTCTCATCGTAGAGCGTACCGTTGCCGAAGGTCACATCGGTTATGGTGGCACTGCTTTCTACGCTCTTCATGGTGCGGGTGTTGGTGTCTATGTACACCTTGTCCGGCATAATGACAACATACGCGCCTATTCCGGCGAAGGTCTTTCGGCTGTCGGACACTGTGCCTATTACCTCGCCGTCAAAGCTCACTTCTGTGCCGTCTACCACGATCAGGCCGTCCCATGAGTACATCCCGTTCGGGTTGTGCTTAAGCTGTTTAAGGAAGCGGCGGCGCGGGCGGGTCGACAGCACTGGAAAGTTGTCGCTGCAGAGATTGCGCATATCCCACAGCTCATTGTCCGCAGCACCTTTGGTGTGGTTTAATCCGCCGAAACGGGTCTGTCCCGCCTTGCCTATCTTGTCTGAAAGTCTGTAATCTTCAAAAAGCATTTTTATTCCTCACTTCTTTGCGCCGTTAATATAAACGTCACCGTTAATATTAACCGTTTTCCCGCTCCCGCCTATGGTGATAGTGTCTCCTGCCACCTGCACAGCGTTCTTTATAGTGGACACATCAGTCTGAATAGTCGAAAGCGTTTCGGCAATGGTGCCGAGGGTATCCGCCGCAGTCTTTAATTCTTTTTCGATTTTATCAACATTGTCTTTCAGTTCTACTTGATTTGACGCAAGCAGTGTTGTTGTTTTGCGTATGTCTCCGGTGGTCTCCTCGCTGTAGTCCGACAGGGCAGCATCATTGAAGTTCGATGTGTCAAGGTTGTTCAGCGCGTATTTCAGCGTTTCCGCCATTATGGTGAGAAAGTTTACTATTTCATAAATCTGTTCTTCCGGCTCATCCTCGCGGCGCAGTGTCGGAAGGTTGCTGTCCATCAGCGAAAATGTTGAGGGCATATTTCCTCCTTAAAAGAAAAAACGGCCTGCAAAACAGGCCGTTTTGATATTTGGTTTACTCTTTGTACATTGCCTGAAGTCTTTTGACCTCTGCCTCGTTTTCAATGTGCCTCTTGTGGAGGTAGTCCCACACGGCAAGCATTTCGGCAGGCGGCGCAGTCCTTTGTGCTCTGATAAGGCGTACTGCCTGTTCGTGCTCCATGTGAGCGTGGTTGATTTCTTCGCGGCTGAGGTCTGCGTACATATCCGCCAGCTCTCTGTCGCTGTCCTTGTACATGAGCGCGGTTTCAATGTACTCGTGCGCATCGTGCAGTTCTGCTTCAATGTGCCCGGCAAGTTCCTTGATCTGTTTCATCTTACGCCCTCCTGATGTATTCGTAGAGGCTGTCTACGTCATCTGTATTTAGGCGGAAGCCCATGATTTCAAGGCTGCCGACATTGTTCATTGCATCCTTCGCCCGGTCTCTTAGTCTGTCGAGCGCGATTCCGCCGTCCTCGCTTACAAGGTCAGCTCCCAGCGGAGAGGCGGCAAGCTGTCTCACCTTATCTTCCACGATTTTGGGCACACTCGGCAGCGCGAAGTATGCGAGGAACTGTCCGGGGCCTACAGCCTTCCAGCATATCTCCTCCTCGAAATACATCGCTGCGCCGCGCTGAATCTGGTCTATCCTTGCGTTCATGGGCTCTCCTCCTCTCAGCCGTTGACACAGCTGTCAACAATGATGTTGGACGAGCCTCCGGTTATTGCCGTGCCCGAAAGCAGCACCTGAAGGTCAACAGGGCAGTTTGTGGGGCAGCTCTGGCAATTTGCGAACACGCGGATTTCCTTGGCGATTACAACGTTGAGTGTGCCCGCGGCGGTGGCGGTAGCCGTGGCGGATGCAACAGCGGTGCCGTTTTCCATCAGCTGAAGCGTGACGGTTCCCGCTCCGCCGGTTACAACGCTGGCAGTATAGAGCACCTTGTAGTAGCCCTTGCTTGTCAGCTGAATAGTGTCCGCACCGGAGCTTGTTATTTCAAACGGCACTCCGCTGCCCGCACATTCGGAAATTCTTCTCGTGACCTTGCCCAGCGGCATAAATGCGCCCACTGAGACCGCGCCGATCGCGCTGTTGTGCATTTCAAGCACTCTGTAATTTTTACAGCTCATTTGTTATCCTCCCATCCGAGGGCGCGTTTGCGCCCTCATTGTCGTTGTCGTCAGATGTTGTTTCCGCAGCTATTGCAGCCGGAACGTACGGCGCCGAAGTCGCAGATTGCGCTCTGCGGTACGGCGATCTTGGTAATCTGAGCAAGGGTGCCTGCAAGGGTCTGAGTGGTGCCGGTCAGAGCGGTGATGTTGTCGCTGACGACAGCATTGGTGACCGCCTGATCAGTCCACTTTTTGACCTGCTCATCTTTGAACTCGTTGATCTTGCCGGCGAGCTCTTTGTAGATCTCGATGCTGTACTGCTTGGCATCTTCTCTGACGCCGTCAGCGTACTTTTCGGACTTAAGGCGGGCGATCTCTGCATCTTTCTCGCTCATCTTCTCGACGGTCTCGATGTCGTGCATACATGCGCCGGAGCCTTCATAGCTGGCGGCTCTGCCTGCGCCGAGAGTTCCGAGCAGCGCGGGGCCTGCGACGGCGATGCCGCCGAGAGTGGTGCCCAGAATGCCCAGTGCGGTGGTGCCTCTGCCTGCATACTGTTCTGCCATTTTTTCATTTCTCCTTTATAAATTTATTATGGACGGCCTTCCATGGTTAAATCATAAAGCAGATTCGAGAAAAAATAACATTCACTTCACGTGCTCTTTTGGTGAGGATAACTCGATATTTACTTGTGTTTTTGCTCGTTTTTGTGTTTCTTTCTCGGCAGCAGCGTAAACGAGTACGGCTGCACCGCATCGTATTTTTCTTTCAGCAGCCTTATCGTGTCCGTTATCAGCGATTCGGAAGCGTCGAGCTCTCTTGCGATCTGATAATCAGTCCGGCGTTCTTTTCCGTCCGCCGCTACATGGAGATCGAGAACTTTCTTCTCGAACTCCGTGAGCATTGCAAGATAGACGAATTCTTCATAGCGTGGTCTTGTCCACAGCACTTGTCTTGCAGACATAAGACCACGCCCTTTCAGTCGCCGTCGGCACACTCCTCACTTTTATCTGCGCGATCCTTCAACACTTCGATCGCCTTAATAAATACCTTCGGCATAGGTACACCCATATAACCCGCATTTTCTACAATGCTGAGGATTTCGTTTATAATAAATGCAATGCAGGTGCCGTCGCGGAAGTAGCTTGTGTCGAGCAAAATGTCTATGCGCGACGCGATGTAAATAATGAGTAAGGTCATACCCTTGCGGCACAGGCCCTTCCAGCCTGCGCGGGATTCAAGCCCGCCGTGTTCGCTCTTGGGGCTTTCGTGGAACACTCCGGCCACCACAAGGCCGGACAGATAGTCAAAGCCCATCAGTACCAGCAGCGTGGTCATGGATGCCGACCAGCCTCCGAAGAAGCTCGCAATTGCTGCCCCGATAATGCCGAGGCAGGTATAAATCATTTCTTTCATTTATGTTTTCCTCCGTTCGTTATTCTGTCTTGCCTCCGAGGAGTGCAGACCAAGTATTTCTTCCGCAGATACCGTCTGCGGTAAGGTGATTAATAAGCTGATACTTCGCAACTGCGTTTTTAGTTTCTGCGCCGTAAATGCCATCCACTTCAAGACCGTTACGCATTTTGACGGCAAGCAGTATTTGCAGGCTTGCAACATCCTCTCCCTGTAAGCTCTCGCACAGCTCGCGGAGCTGCACGGTGATGTACTTGTATGTGACTTCGGGCTCTGCGGCAGTATGAGCGTATTTGTCATACCACTTCATAGCCATGCCAGTTCTGTTGCTTATAGCTCTCTCGCTCTGGTCAGCGGGGTTTTCAAAGCGACGCATAAACTTCTCCGTGCATTCGCGGACGTTGTTGCTTGTGGTAATGACACTGAGTACATCTGCAAACTCGCCATGAAGCTCTTTTATCATAAAATCAAGCTGCATGTCGTGGTCTGCAATACTCACTCCGCGTTCGCGGGCGAACTGGAGGAGATTGCGCTTTCTCGCGCCGAACGTCCACTGACAATAGCCGAAACCCGCAGCATCTACAAACTCTCTTGCTCCGGCATCAATCAGCTCAACATAATGCTCGTCGCTGATGCCCCAGAGCTTTTCGTAATGCTCTTCAAGATTATTTGAAGCGAAAGCCGACTCAGCTTCGACATTGCCAAGCACTGCCGCAGCTCCCGCATCGGTCATGCCTTTGCTCTTGCAGAAATCCCAGATTTTCTTCTGAATATCCATTGTGGTTTTCTCCTTATATGAGCCTGTTGATAATGAGATAACTCAGCATTGTGAAATACTGATGTTCTCTCTTCCATCTTGCAATACCCATAGTGATACTCCTTTCCTTAGGTCAGGCACAGCCTACAAATACGCCGAGCGGAACTCAGCCCTTCGGCTGTGCGTGAAGCCACGAAGATGGTTCAGACGTTGTGGAGCTTGAAAAACTCGGTCTTGTCGATGAGATTGTATCCGAGGGTGTACAGCTCGACCTTGTACTTCTTATGCGGCAGGGTGTTGCCGTCCTCGTCCACCTGATAGCCGTCATACTGGCGGCAGTAAAGTCTGACCTTTTCGGGGTCATCGGCATAGAGGGTGTTGACATAGCTGCCAACTGCGCCCTCGGGTGTGTACGCGTAGATAATAATTCTGTACTGGTGCATAGTATTCCTCCGTTTAAATAGTTGGTGCTTCTTCAAGGGGGCTGAAAACAACCTTGCCTGCGTCATAAAGTGTTGACCAGTTTGTTGCCGTCTGATAGCTTGATATAAGGCTTGATGGGACATACACAGTACCGCTTGCCGTGTCAAACTTAGTGCCTTTAAGCGGAAACGCCCAGTAGGTAGGGGGGTTGATAGGGCACACGGCAGTATGCCGCAGGATAAGAGTATCGAGATTTGTGCAGTTCAGGAAGAGTTGGTCGCCCTGCATGCTTGTCCATGCCAAGTCAGCAATCCGCAACGCGGTACAGTTAGAAAATACGGCGGCGCCTTTTTGATTATCCCGTGGCAGTTTAATCCGTGTAAGGGACTTGCAACCCTCGAACATGTGCGGTGCAACATTTTTAAGCATGGGGGCATTGACGGAACTCAATTGAGCGCAGTTAAAGAAAGTGTACCCGAGATTAGTAGCGTACACGCCAATCCATTCAGGAGCGTTGACCGATGTAATGGGCTGACTCGCGAACGCGTACGGGACAAGTTTAGTAGGATTGCCTGTGATGGTCAGCATGCCCGCAATATTGCCTGTGAGTATATCTTCTACGGTGTAACCACCCCCGCCGCTCTCAATGAGCCCTATCTGTAACGCCATATCCTCGGGGTTAATCTCCGTTGCCATATCCCTCTTGAGCCTTATTGCATCGGCAATATCGGCGAGAGTGTCGCCCTCAATAATGTACTTGTCGCTCAAAAGCCCACCCCCTCCGCTGCGGGATAAGCAGCGTTTATAACATCAACGATGTGCTGGTCGGTGACGGGAGCAGGCGCTTCAAAGCTAAAGATTTTGCCTGTCAGCTCCTCTTTAGTAATCTCACCGTCATCGTCACGTTTGAAATTCACCGCGAAATAGGTGAGGGGCGGCACAGAAACGACCCTCGACCAGCCAATGTACTCGCCTGTGTAAGTTGAGGTATCGCCTTTTCCCTCTGCGGCTGCATCGCCGTAAAACAGCACCAGCATCTTATACCCCTTGTGGCAGACATAAGTGCGCTGAGTGGCATAGGCGTAGGCATTATTGGTTCGCGCTCTCAGCTTGTAGAAACTGTTGTCCGAATAATAGGGTGTGCCGTTGCCGAGTCTGAAACCTCCCTGTGCGAGAGTTCGCGTAAACGGTACGGACAAGCCCGTGTTGATGAGTGTTTCGGCGAGAGCATCATCAATAGCATCCTTATCCTTGGTGAGCTGTTCAGTGTCGGGTATCTCGCTCTGATACGCAAAACCCCAGCCGCGCACAGTGTCGGCGTTGACATCACTGCCACTGCCGCCCTGACCATCAATGCCGTTTTTAACGGAGAGCGTTTTGCCGTCCGAGAATGTCACGGTGGATGTCCCGCCGCTCTCGGTGCTCTCGGATATGTCGGTTATGGTGACGGATGTGCCGTCGGCACCATCACGACCGGGGGCTCCGTCTCTGCCGTCAAAGTAGTCAACGCCCTTTATGGGAGTATAGCCGTCGGTGCCGTCACGGCCGGGCGCGCCGTCTCTGCCGTCAGCATAGTCGATGCCTTTGATGGGCGTGTAACCGTCTTTGCCGTCTTTGCCGTCTTTGCCGTCTTTACCATCTTTACCATCTTTACCGTTAAATTCTCCGGCATCGGCTCTGCGTCGAACATCTTCTGCCGTTTCCTTTGCATCTTCGGCCGTCGAAAGTATCTGCTCTGCGAGCGTCTGCGGGATCATCGGGAATTCATTGTCTCCCGGTGAAACGGTCTCCCACACATGCAGCATAGCGATGTTGGTCGTGATTTTGGGGGCTGTGCTTTCGTTTATCTCGGCGGCGTTTTTGAGGTTATACCCTCTTATCGATACTTCCCAGTCTCCTTCGGTGAGGTTCAGTCCCGCTCGCGCCGGTATGCAGTCCTTTTCCAGCAGGAACGGATAGGTTTCGCCGCCATTCTGTCGGAAGTACGCAATCTTAATCAGTTTTTCCCATTCTGACGTGAACGAGAATTTTGCTGTGAGCATCATGTATGTGTCAGCTGCGGTAACAGTGCTCGTAAGTCTCAGGCACTGCCCGTTTACAGTTCCATATATCATCCGGCCTCGCCTCCTTTAGTAGTATCGGCTCCATTCAGAGCCGTCATATACAAGTGCCTGATACAGTCCCCATTTTTCGCCGTCAAAAATTTGCAGGAGATATGTGCTCCACTCAGTAAGGTATAGATGCATCGTCGCCTTCGGCGCAGCCGTCGCCGTGAACGTTACATTGTCGAGCACGTTCAGTGTATGCCCGTTTTCGACATCGTTCCCGTTGAGCTCAACGCTGCCATCGTAGCCGACAGCCACGCTGAATCTCACAGTCAGCTCGTCGCCCGTATAGAGAGTTGCTTTGTTGTTGAGTATTCCCGTCTTGGCTTCTGCTTTTGGTGAAGCAGTTCGCTCAACCTTCATAGTAACGTGAGGGTCGGCGTTCAGCGTCAGCAGAAATTGTCCGTAGCCGTCAAGATGCAGTGTCCCTGAATAGTTGCCGACACTCCAGTTGATCGTTTTTCCCGCCCATGAGTTCGGCAGCACAATTTTTTCGGTTTTCGTCTGGCTGCGATAATACCCCTCTGAAAGCCAATACGGGAAAGCTGGAGTTGTGACGCTATCCGAACCGTAAGAAAACGTTGCCGACATTGCCGGTATCGCCCAGTTCAGCCCCCAGTAATAGCGAGAGATACTGATTTCAATGCCGTTTTCGCTCGTGCCGGTCTGCTCTGCGCTCCATGTGTCTTCGTAGGCGTGTTCGTATCCGTCGTTATACTGCCCGCTGTGCGAGCAGAATTTTTCAGCTTTCCACATATTACTGCACCTTCAACAAGAACAGCTGCCCTCTTGTGGGGTTTTCCGGGAGAGTGTCTCCGTAGCCTATTTTCCCAGCGGTAATCGCGCCGTCAAGTATCTTTGCAGCGGTTACCGCACTGTCGGGCAGCTTGTCTGTTGTCACTGCACCGTTTTTTATTTTATTGGCGGTCACTGCATCCTTGCCGATTTTATCTTCAGTCACAGCCAGACCGGCGATGTTCTCGGTCTTTACTGCATTGGCAGCCGCGCTCAGAGCCCCGATATTTGCCCGTGCCTGTGTTTTCTGTGCTTCCGTGAGTGTCTGCTCGGTGTAGCGCACAACGTCGCCCGCAATGCCTCTCAGGGCTTCTACTGCGCTTGTCTCCTGCCAGTCCTCCGGGTTAAACGACCCGCTCGTAGGGCGGATTGCTTTGAATACACTCTCGCCGAAGCTCATGACTTCTCCGGCAGTGTAGCTCTTTGAGCTGTCATAGATCGGAGCTACAAGTTTTGCGTTCGCCTGCCCCCGGATATAAGCCCACACATAGTCTTCAAAATGCTCCGGCGCAGAGTTGAAGTTTCCGGCTGCAATGCCCAGCCAGTCAGACGGGGTATCGGTCAGATCGCTGTCGCTTATCGGTGCCCGCTCGCTGAATTTTATAAAAACGTGCGCCTGCAAGCTGTTGACCCAGTCCTCTTCGCTGCCTTCAAAGCCCTGTCTTACCGCGATGGCATAAGCCGTCAGATAGTAAGGTGGGTATTTACCGGGGTGATTGGGACCATAAGTTCGAGCGATCCAACGCACATATACGCCGTAGAGTGCGTCGTAGTCCGCCTTATCGTCCTCGGCTTTGTTGTATTCGCCGTTGCGGTAGTCTATCTTGTGTATGAGCCAGAGCACATACAGCTCGTCATGCGGGAACGGAACAAGCAAGTCCGTATCATAGGAATTAACGGAGTAGTTAAGGCTCTGTGCCGTGGCTATGTCGGTCTGGAGCACGTCAAGGCTGATAAGCCCGTCCAGATAAGCAAGCCACGATATTTTTTCTTCGGGCGGTATTTTATTAGGCCGCGCCTGATCAGCGCGGCTGAGTGCATCACCTATCTTCATAGGCTTATCCTCCTATCGCTAAAGCGGAAACCCGCTCTTCGGGTCTCCGCTAAGAGTTTATGTGTTATCAGCCGAGAAGCTGAGTGCCGCCGGTGATGCCGCCTGCTGCCGCAAATCTCCAATCGTTGAAGATTGCGGAGAAACGGGAGCGGCCGCGCCATACGTTGGCATCGGTGTTCTCGTCGATGGTGGAGCGAACTGCGAGCTTTACGCGGTCAGTCCATACTGCGGCGCGGTAGGTCTCCATGTACTTGCTGTCGAGCAGGATGAAGGGCTTGGAGCCTGCGGTGATGAACTGGTTGAGATAAGGCCAGCAGATTACGTTCCATCTGCCGAACTGGTAGTTGAAAGCGTTGTTTGCGGTGGTGGGGTCTTTGTCTGCGCCGATGGCTGCAAAGACATCCTTCTTGAGGCTTGCAACGGCAGGGATCAGGATGGTGTCGGGAGCAACATCAAGGATGTTGTCATCGTCGCCGCGGAAGAGCTGCATACGGGTCTCCATCTCGTTGAGGACATCAATGGAGAAAGCATCGCTGAAGCAGTTGGTCTGTGCTGCGCCCTTGACTACAGAGGGGTGGTCGGTGGCGAAGAGAGACTTCTTGTCTGCGGTGGTTGCATCGAAAACAACGCCGCGGTACTTGTGGTTTGCAGCCTTTTTGAGAGCTGCGCCGTAGAGGGATGCGCCGAACTTTTCGCGGGTACGCTCATAAGCTACCATGAAGGCTTCGGGCTTTTTCTTCATGTCGATGAGCTTTGCATCCTCGATCATCTCCTGAGAGATGGAGAAGGAGTCCTTCCAAGTTTCGTACTTTACGAACTTGGAGAAGCCTTCCTTGTAGGTGTCGGCAGGATATGCACCGTTCTCGCCGACGGGGTCAAAGCCGTCCATGGCGGTCATGGTGTGGTATTCGTCGCCGTAGTTCTCGGAGGTCTCCATGCAGAAGAGGTCTTTGAGAACGGAATTCTGCTCGAACTGCTCACCGCGCTTTTCGAGGAACATTTTGATGGGGTTCTGGTTTTTGCCGTAGATGGAATCGGCTACACCGGAGCCCTCGGAAAAGATGATAGGCATAGTGTTATATCTCCTTTACTGTGGAATTAGAATCTGACGAGTACTTCGCCGCCGTTTGCGCTGTCGATGATGTCGACGATCTCAGCCACACCGTCAGTGGTAGTTGCGGTTACCTGCATGCCGTTCGAGGTGTGGAGAGTAACCTTGTTGCCAATCTTGAGGTTGGAGCCGGAAGCACTCAGGGTAGTCTTATAGATGGTGCGCTTGTTGACACGCACAACGGGAATGATGGTGCCTGCTGCGACAGCGTTTTCGCTATCGAACACGCTGATATAGGTCGGGGCATTGGTGCCGGTTGCAATAGCGAGCTGGCCGCTTGCATTGGGTACCATAGCCATACCGAGCTTGGGAGTAATGCCGCTGCAAGGGAGATACTCATAAGGGTCTCTTGCACCGTCATTGTTCTTGTAGGGCATAAACATGATGATATTTCCTCACTTTCGGATTGATTTGTTGTAATGCGCAATAATCTCTTCGTCCGTCGCTTTCGGATTGAAGAATCTGTACTGCTGCATGATGTCGGGCGGGACAGCCTGATTTCCCGCTCCGCGCTGATTGGTAATGCCGGTCATGTGGCTTTTGCCTCTGGCATTCAAGCCCGCCTGAGTACGGGCAGCTTCGTTTCTCTGCGTTTCGATTTTGTCACGGTTGACAGAAAGGTACGCATCGAGGAAGGTATATCCCTTGTCGACCTTTGCCTTGAACTCCTCAAAGTTGTCCATCTTCATGAGGTCGGGCACGCCCTTAATATTCGGGTCATACTTCTGTATTTCGGCAAATTCAGTTTCGATTTTGGCACGTGCCGCGCTGTCGGCCTGCTGCCTCTCTGCGGCCTGCTGATTTTCGACAATAGCCTTAGCCGCCTTGACGGTCGGGTTCTGGTCGATAACCTGCTGCAAGCCTTCGGGAGTGAGCTTGCCATTTTTAAGGTCGCTCGCCAGCTTTTTGGCATCGTATTCCCGTTTCCACGCTTCGAACTCGTCCATGTTGGTGATGGGCTCACCGGTGATGGTGTTCTTAAGTCCTGCCGCAGCGAAAAACGCCGCCTGCTGTGCTTTTGCCTTTTCCTCCGCCGCCTTCACTGCGGCAGAAACGGCACTGTCGATTTCCGCTTTCTTTTCGGCTTCTCTGCGCCGGGCTGCATTGCTGCGCCTCTGCTCTGGGGTCTGTTCCTGCTTGCCGCCTTCGTCGTTGCCTTCGTCGCCGCTTTCAACCGTCACTTCTTCGTTCTGTTCGTCCGCAGGCTCCTCGGTCACGTCCTGCTCTGCGGCAGGGGCGGGTTCTTCTGCCGGTGCCTCCACGCCAAAAGCCTCATAGATTTTGGATTCAGTTACTTCCATTGTTGATATATCCTCCTTGGATTTTTCCGCTCTTCCTGCGTGATTGGATTTTTGCGCTCTGCCTGCGTATAGATAAATGCTTTCCCGCTCGGCTTCTTACTTCTTGCCGGTGCGGAGATCCTTGCCGGTCTTCATTTTGCCGGTCTTCTTAGGGGTGGTCTGATGGGGTGCCTGCACCTTCATAGTGCCGGCGTTGGGAATTTTGCCAACGTAACCGTTATTTGCCATGTGTTTTCTCCTCCTTTCCGGTTATTCGGGATTTTTCCGCTCTTCGCCCTGCGTATATATGCAACGCCTTTGCGTTTACATCATGGGAGACAGCTCCGTTCCGGGGACGGTTTCTGTGCCGGGTGTAGTGTTGCCCGGCACGGGCGGCATCATAGCTGTCTGCTGCTGCATTTCTATCTGCTTGGAGATGTGGTCTTTCGTGCTCTTCGCGCCGGGATAATGCAGCTCATCCATCCGGCTCCAGAAGATCATCAGCGTGTCAAGGCTCTGCGGGTTGCCGTATGCGCCGGATGCGAGGTTTTCGCGGCACTCCTGCCACATCTGTTCTCGGTTGGTCGCAAGCGGCGTGGAAGTATCGACAGAGAACACAAACTCGTCGTTCCAGTAGTACTCTCCGGTGCTCTTGTCCTGTTTGAGGAAATCGTAGCGGTTGAATTCCTCGTACTTCTTGTCGCCGTTCTCGTCGTAATAGCTGACGGGGCGCGGCTCGTCGCTGTAGGCGAGGGCGTAGTGGAACATCTGCCGGAATATGTCCTGATAGGCGGCATCCTTCATCACGCGCTTAGACTCAAGTCTGCCCGCGCTCTGAGCCGCGGCGATCTCCTTTGCCTTGCCGCTCTGCGCCGTGGTATCTCTGCGGCCTTGGAAGGAGTCCGTAATGCCGAGGATATTTCTTGCCTCTTCGTAGACCAGTGCGCGGTAGTTAAGCTCGTACTGGAGATTGCCGGAGAAGTCAAAAGTGCGTATAAGGTTCATGTCCGCCGCGTTCTTGATGCGCCACGCTTCGTCCTGCGGGTTGAGATCGATGTCGGTTCTGTCCGGCAGCGTGGATTTCGTGCCCGCTCGGAAAAGTCTGCGTATGATCTTCTCGTTGAGGATGTTCAACGTGTTCTGCTGGCTCTGTATTGCATCGACATCGGAGCTGCCGAGGAGCTTGCCGAAGGTGGAGACATTGCGCTGCACTATCAGGGGATAAAAGCCGGGCTTGTAGTAGGGTATCTTTGTCGGCACCATAGCCGCCTCACCGTCTACGATGTCCGGTCTTGCGCCGGGTATTGAAACACCGCCCTTGGTCTGCATCGGGAGATAGACTTCTTCGAATTCCTGTGCCTCGTCGGTGAACTCATTGGAGCCGCACCACGGGCAAGCACCGCCGTCATATTCTTCCGGTTCCTCGGTCTTACTGCTGTAGTTGACATTGGGCATAAGCTCGCCGCTCTCGCCGGTGTCATCTGCGCTATAGCTGTCTGCAAGGCTGTCCTGCATCATCTGAGCCGCGATCCGTCCTCTGATGTCGGCTTTGTCCACTTCGTTCATCCGCGGGCGGGTCTGCACGGAGTTGTTGATTATCTGCCCTTTCAGCGGGCGCATACGTCCGCACTTTTTGCACACGGGCTGTCTGCGGGCCTGATAATCCTCGATGTCCTCCAGCTCCGTGTCATTTACCCACACGTATCGGTCAATGCCGTTGTCGCTGCGGGCAAAGCCTATGTACTGAGTCACGTTGTCGGTGTCGGTGCTCTCGCTCTCGCTGCTGCGCACTTCCGGTTCCGCCTCGCTTTCGGTCTCAACGCTGATGCCGTATTTGCGCTTTATAGCCTCTTTGGTGGTCGGTATCTTGACTATCACCCAGTCCATGTCCTCTATCTCATACACGCCGGGCTGTGGCGCAAGCTGTTTCGGATGGATGAGCTGAACCGTTGTCGCTCCGCACGTATCGTGGGTGCACTTGGTTTCGTCCCAGTCAATGAGATAAAGCGCGCCGCCCTGAATAGGCACAGTGCGTTCCGCTGCATCGTTGATTTTCTCGAACGGCAGGCGGTCAAGCTCATTTCTGAGGTAGTGCTCGATGATCTGAGCGAGGTGTTCGTCCTCTTCGTGTATGGGGCTGACCTTCGGCATGGGCACGTTGGAGCTGACCTCTGCCTCGATGTTCTCGAAGACGATGTTCTGCACGTGCGGGGTCTTGCTGTAGGGGTAGTCCTCAAAGGGCTTTATAATGCTGTCGCGGCCTTTATAGATGTCCTCCCGCTCGTCCATGGTGTGAATGTCCCATTCGTCATTAGCCTCTTTCAGTCTCCTCTGCCATAAATCCAGCTTTACAGACTTTTCTTTCACGGTTTATCTCCTCTCCTTCGGTTCGCCCCACATTTTCAAGAGCTCTTCCCGCGCTCTGGGGCTTGCATTGCGGTAATCCTGCCACATATCCGCTGTCCATTCGGTTTTTGCAGTTCTCCCGCTCGGTGTGATGCTGTTGTATCTCTGCTGCGGCCTTGCATGGTGGGCGATAGCCAGCGACATTACAAGGTCGTCGTGCTCGCCCTCTTCGGCCTGCGGTTTATAGTTTTCGTCATACACAAACGTGAGCATTTCGCCCATGGTCTCAAAATCCGTGAGCATTTCGGCGTTGTATTTCACAACGTCCTTAAGCTCGTCGATGATAAGCGGGCGTGTCTTGGGGTTGGTGTTAAAGCCAAAGCTCTTTGTAAGCTCCTTTGTGTACTTGTCCACCACTTCTCGGACGTAGAAGTTCGTGTAGCCGAGGTCTTCCAGTGCGAGCTGCGGATATGTGCTGTAGTTTGTCTCTATCGCCACAAGAGCCTCGTTGTAGTACATTCCGAGGCAGTAGACCTGCCGGGCAAAAGCCCGCTCGTCGAACTGCTGATGCAATACAGCTACCTGTTCTCCGGTGCGGTTGTCTATTACGTGCGCGGCGAAGTAGTCGCTGCCGGTACCCGCGGTGTCGCCGCCTATGACATACGGTGCGCCCTCTTCGGGGTGCTTCAAAATGCGTATGGGGCCTTTCTTGTCCCGCTCCCAGCGGTAGTCCGTTATCTTCTCGGCTGTGTTGAGGTCAAACCGGAATTCGCCGTATTCCCACTTGTCGTCTTTGGCCTGTTCACGGCGGCGAATAAGTGTTTCCTGGTCAAATGCGCAGCGGCCTGTGGCGAGGAAGGCTTCATCGGGGCAGGCGGGGTACTCCTGTTTAAAGGTGTCCAGATCTCCGCCGCAGTTGTTGGCGATGCACCATCGCCGCCAAGCAAGCTGTTCATTGTCGAGCCCGTAAAGCTCCGCGAGCTGCTGTTCTTCTTCCGTCGGCTCAAAGCCCGGCGGCGGCTCGATGCGGTATTCCGGCATCTCGAACCACGCGAAAAAAACCGGCGTAAAGCCGTCTGTGCCCTCGCGCTGCGCTCTGACGGCCATATCCCAGCGGCGTTTAAAGGCGTTGTAGCCGTTTGCGGTGCTCTCGATGATGACCATTGTGCCGGGGTCATACGGTACAGCCTGTGCCAGACCGAGGAAGGTGTCTTCCGGGTCTCCCGGCCAGAAGGCGTATTCGGATAGGTGAAGGTTTCTTATCGTGTTGCTTCGTCCGATGCCCTGACCGCCTGCCGTGGCGCACTTGATACGGCTGTCGAGACCTTTGCTGTTCTTCCTGCCGCCCTTGCTTGGTTTGTTGAAAACAAGTTCCTGCGCGTTGCTGGCCTCCGTCATGGGCTTTAAAGCCGGTGGGAGGTTATCAAAGAAACGCTTGTACATTTTGAAGATCGTCGCCGTTGCATCGTTCTGGTGCGCGACGATCATTGACGTGCAGTGCTCTGTCGTGGCGGTGGTGGCGAAGATCATCCCGCCGGTGATGGTGGAAAAGCCCATCTGACGGGCTTTGAGGATGATTATGCGCACAGGCTTTCCCGCTCGCTGCAGTTCAGCGACGGTGTTGTATAATCTCTGCTGCGGCGGGTTCAGCTTAAACGGCACCAGCTCGCCTTTCTTGGTGTTGATTTTCAGAAAGTTTTCGATGTACTCGCGGCGGTTCAGAATATTCACCATTCCGGAGCACTCCCGTTCTCTGTCTGCTTTCGGAGATAATCTTCCACGCCCTCCACGGCGAGCGACTGTTTCTCGCTGTAGCCGTAGTTGTTTTCGAGATTGAAGATAATGCCCTTGACGTCTCGTCCGTCACGGGTGAGCAGCTCATTTTCATTCCAGAGCTTCATGCGCCCCCGCGCCCGCGTTATCGTTCCGCAATATTCTTCAAGCTCTGCATAGCGTTCCCAAGTGTCCTCGCTGATGCCGAGATAGGCGCACAGTCCCCCGACAGTCGGCGGAACCGCATACACAGTGCGCGTGATCTCCTGTCCGAGCTTATTGATCACCGGCTCGGCTTTGAAAATATCGTGGCCGAATTTATCTTTTTCGCCGGTCTCTACGAGCTTTGTGACCGGTTCGGTGTAGGTGATGCTGTCAAAATAGTTCTCGACAGCCCTGTCCAGCTTGGCCGCGCTCTTATAAGTTCGTGGTCTCCCGCGTTTTGTCATTGGGTTCCGCCTCCTTTCAGCGAGAATTGTTGCACAACGTACTGCGTTTGAACCGTCAACATTGAGGCATAAAAAAAGACCCCCTTTCGGAGGTCTGAGCAGCACTTTTAGCCCCGCCGACGGGGCGAGGCTGTTATTCGTCATAATTCAAAACTTCATCCATTTCAAAGACCGGGGCGCGGTCTTTCTTTCTTCCGTGCTTGGGGAGTATGACCATGCCGCCGCGGACTTTGATAGGTTCTGCGGCAATGGCTCTGAGATATGCGCCTACAACAACGCCGTCCTCGTTCTTGGTCTGCTGTGCATCAACCACGCTGGTCTTCGGCAGTGCGGGTATGCTCTCCACATCGTCAACGATCTTCGGCTCGGTGCAGATGGGCTTAGCCATGTTCTTAGCGGTGGTGTACTTCTTCTTCCCGCTCTCGCAGCGGACATTTCGGCAGAGATAGTCTGCAAGTCCTGAGAGATCGGAGGGGTTATTCACGCGCTTTGCGTGGAATTCTCCGTGAGGCCAGCACTTTTCAAGCAGATCGAGGCTGACATCTGCCGGGAGCACAATGTGATGGTGCAGTCTTGCCGGGCAGTTGTGCTTCGGGCTCCAGTTCGCGTTTACGTTGACATAGAGGAGTGTTGCGCCGCTTGCCTTCTTATAGGCGTTGCGTACCTTGCGCAGATACTTTTCGGAAATTTCGCAGGCCTCTTCATAGCTCTCGGGCAGTCTTGCGTTGGAGTATTTGAGTGTGACGAGCATAAGCCCGCTCCCGAAGTTGCAGTTCAGGGTGCGGGCAAGTCTGCGGCTCTGTTCTGTCTCGTTCGCTGCGATCTTGCGAAGGGAAGTGTTTCCGGCCTTTCTCTGCCCTCTCACTTTCTTCCTAGCAGACAGATTCATGTAGCCGCGGCGGGTCTCAACGACCTTGCCGGAGATAATGTGATATTCTATTTTTACCATTTCCTTTCTCTCTCCCTTCCCACATCGCAGTCAGCCGGAGGCAGCACAGCGACGTGGTTTCTTTTACTTCCTGCCCTGTGTCGAAACGTTAGTCTCTAAAAAGTCTTTTAAAGAACGCGGGCGCGCGTTCTTTATTAATATGTAGACTATGAGACTTTCAAGGTACATCGGCGGGGCTTGTGACCGCTCTCAGCCGCATTACCGCGGGCAAACGCCCGTGTCACTCTGCTTTTCTGCGTATGCCGCAATTATCATAGCAGCATTGGTTTACATAAAGTTCCAAAATTAAATGTTTCTCATCGTTTGACAGCTCGTCTTTGTCTGCGAGCATGATATTGAGCTTTGTTCGCTCACATCTGCATTTGGTAAACTTTCCTATCGGCAGTACTACCCGCTCTTTATCTTTGAGCATTTCCCGCTGGCACGGCAGCAGCTTAATTTCGGGTTTTTCCATGGTTCCTCACTCTCACCTCGCGAACAGCCACACAATTGCGCCGAGAGCCAGCAAACAATGTAACGCGAGCCATACTTTCGGCATCAACGCATTATAGTCGTTGATCTCACAAGCAAACGCTATCCACATCACGGCGTAGGTGAATGCCACCGTCCCGCCCCACACAACAAAGACGATTGTTTTAAGATTTATCATTTTTCTTACCTCACAAGTATCATAAACAGTGCTGCATACAGTCCGGCAGCCGCCAGAGCCGCGCAGATCGTTTCAATAATTCGGTATTTCATTTTTCTCCTTATCTCTGCGCCCAATATTTTTCGTTTCGCCGGTGCTCGACATTTTCACCGAGCCGCCGGGCGAATTCAACGTAGTATTCCCGCACTTTCCGTTCGAGTGTGCTTTCCGACAGTGCGTATTTCTTGCAGATATACACGCGCCCGCAGTCCGTAGTGACAAAGTGCAGGAGCGGTGCGTAGTATTCCTCGCCCGTTTTCTCGGTCACGGTCTTGACTATGTCCTGAATAGCCCGCTTCTCTGCCGCCGACAGTTTGTTGTATCGGCGGCTTTTGAAGTAGATATAGCCCTGAGTCTCATAGTCCACAGGAATAGACCGCTTGAACCGGAACGGTGCGGAGCTTTCTATCCCATGGCAATTATCCTCCTTATCGGCTTACCTATGTATTTTGCGTAGGCGTATTCGAGCTTTGCGCCCTCGCTGTCCTCCCAGTCGGGCAGGAAGAACACCGCCTCGGCGCGGTTTATCATGCGGAAGCTCTCTCTCATATACCATTCGCGGGTCATTCCCTCCGGAGCCACTGCGGGATTATAGACGTTGTAGCCCATGTCCTTCAGGAGCTTTTCGGCATCCGCGAATTTCTGCACATAGTTCGGGTCTCCGGTTATCTTTCCTGCGAGATATACGGTGTGGTATCCGTAGAGATGGTCGGCGGGGTCATATACCTTGATTACTTCCTCTATGTGCAGCACATAGAATTTCTTTCCGGGGATGGCTCCCCATTCGGGGCGGCCCGTGCCCACGCTCATGGTGCAGAGCACATCCGCGCTGCGGCTCTTGACCGCATCGTAACCGGCGCGGAGACAGACAATGCGCGGTTTCCCGCTCTTGAAGTAGTTTCTGAGGCGAGCTGTCCAGTAGGGCTTGATTTCGCGGTACTCTTCCTTCTTCTCGCCGGCTACGATCATATCCAGCCATTCACTTTCAATCGGCAGTATCAGCATTTTCGTTCTCCTTCTCTTTGTTTTTTCGCAGTTCCGCCTGCGCGTAGGTGTACAGTCCTCCGAGTGCGCTCACAAAGCTGCGGCTGATGGGCACAAATTCGATGATTGCCACAACAAACAAGCCCTCTTTGCAGATAAGAGCCTCTTTCCCGCTCGGAGTGAAGCCTATTTCAAAGGTGGTCTCCTCTTCCAGCGGCACCAGATAGCGGGTCTTCACAAAGCGAATGCCGCCCCCTTTGCACAGTACCGGCGTGTAGCTCACGCCCGCAATGATGATTTCATCGATTTCCGCGCCGATCTGAGCGTAGAAGAGGCTGCGGTAATCATTTTCCGGCGCGGTGTTTTCATACTCCGTCTGCATAAACTCCGCGAATTTGTCGAGGTCTATGCCGTAGAGCACCGGTACCACAGACATTTCGAATTTCGGCAGACCGTCCAAAGCATACATTGCGCAGCCGTCGCCGAGCCACATTTTTCCTTCGTCATTCCAGAGTTCTGCCGTCTTCGCATCGGTCAGAATCTTCTTAATCTTTTGCTGTTTCATAGTAATCTCCTTTCTTGGCTCCCTTTTTTAAAGGGCTGACTCTCCCCAGCGGGGAGAGATGTCAACGGAGTTGACAGAGAGGGGGGGCGGGCAAGGCTCCGCGCAGCGGTGAGGGGTTGTCTCGCGGTCATTCTTCCTCCTTCTGCCCGCACCATGCCGGGCGGTATATTATTGACTCATTGCCTAATGGGTTGACCTGTAACGTCCTCCCGTAGTGGTTCTGTTCTCTGCTCATGCATCGCGCAGCCGCCGCACCCTTCGGCCATTTCTCCCAGATCAGGGCGGGGCAGCCGTCGCATGACCGTTCTGTATATCTCCACTTATCCGGTTCCGTCCCGCTCCCTCTCTTCTTTAAGCCTCATTTTATTTGCCGTAAGGCCGTATTTCTTTCTGAATCTGAACACCGCGTTTGCCCGCACTCCGTACTTCTCGGCGATCTCCCTGTCCAGCATCCCGGCCTCCCAGCACTTCATCAGTTCTTCTTTGGGAGGGAGCTTTTTGTTCCACGGTTCGCGGCGGATATTGGATGGATAATTTCTCCGTCTGCGCCACTGGTTTATAGTGGTACGCGGCACGTGCATCAGTTGCCCTATTTCCTCGTCACATTTGCCTTCGAGGTAGTATTTATAGGCGAGAGTCTCGTTGAAGCTCGGCGTGTATCCGCTGTTTTTCCGCGGGGATTTCGGCTTGTCGGTGGTGTAGCGTTTGCATCCCGCTCCGCCGGGGCAGCCGCGGGGCTTGCCCGTGTCAAGGATATAGTTGCACATCGGGGCGTCCGGGGTGCGGTATGAGGTATGGTGGATGCACTCAAAGCGTTTGCATGGCATGTTTTCTTCTCTCCGGTCTTGCAAATTTCTGATGATATGTTATAAAGGTATTGCTCATGTTTTTCATTTTCTATCTCTCGAACCCCGTCGACGGTTAATCTGTCGGCGGGGTTTACTTTTATATCTTCGTGGCGCACTCTTCGCCGCACTTGGGGCATCTGGTCTTCGCCGTCGGCTGTGCGTTGGCAGTATCGAGCTTTATCGCGGTTTTTGAGTATTCAAGTTCAAACTTCTGCCCGCAGCGTATGCAGCGGAATTTAATCTTTTTCGCCATCTGCTTTCTCCTTTTCTGCGATAGCCGCATCCAGTATCTCCTTGAGCTGTATGCTCCGGATGCCTTCGGTATAAACCGTCGGGTCGTATCGGATATTCCACGGCAGGAAGTGATCCTCGCCTACACAGTTTTTCAGTTCTCTGTCATAGCGGTCTACGGTGTATTCGCACTCTTTGTCCGCCTCAACATCCTCAACAGCCATGTCATGATATTCACGCACCACCTGACGGAGCACCTTGTCGAGGTCGGCAAAGCGTTTCGGGCCCCAGCCCATGCGCCCCAGCGCAATAATAACGTCCTCCTGACCTTTGATAACTCCCTCTGTGCGGATAATGTCGCGGTCAAGTTTCCTGTCCCGCTCTCTGCGCTCGGTGTAAGCCCTGTGGTCATCCGACCCGCGCTTGACCCCGCGTTTCTTCTTATTGCTCATAATTCACTCTCCGTATTCTGCCATGTCTCCAATGTTTAATTCTTGTTCTTTGCAACGCTTAACGCTATCGCAAAGTGCATGCCAGCACTCTTTGTGCGTGTCGAGTTCTACCCACTTCCCATCCAGACGGGAAAACCATTTCAGCCGTATTCTCAATTCGTTGTCAAAAACAATGGGTCGGTGGCAGATGTCGCATATCTTTATGTTCATTGCGCTTTCACTCCTCCGTAGGGGCTGGCGTCCTCGACAGCCCGTTTATTTCCCGTGCAAGCTCTGCGCGGTCTATCGGCTCCGGCTCCCAGATTTCTATTCCGGGGTAGAATGTAACCAGTGCTCGCTGCGCTCTCCCGGTGTAAATGACCGCCCTCATTTTCCCTTCGTAGGGGATGTATTTTCCCAGTATGCCGAGCTGAAACAGCGGTCTCTGGCTCTGCGTGTGTACATCATAGAGGACAAAACTTCCGATATACGCCCCGCGCATGATATGCGGGATAATAGCTCCGCTCGTTTTCTGATAATCTCCGGGCTTTCTCCCGCTCTGCGGCATATCGAAGAGCGACATTTGCCCGATTATTAATGGGCTTGCGGAATTACCTGTGTGTTTTCTTTCATCCATAAATAGTCCTTTCTTAATTCATCTGCACCGAGAAGTACGAAGACTCGACAGGCAGATGCACACAATTCCGTGGGATGATGTGATTAAGTGTGAGGATTTTACCGAATCTGATAAGTAAACCGTTGTTTCATTTCGTGTGGTATTTTCTGCCCTTTGTTTCGCTCGCCAGTCCAATGAGTGCCACCAGCTTCTCCCTCGCATACGAAATTAGCCGCTTTAACGCTTGCCCCGTCTTCGGATGCAAGGATATAGGTTATAACTTTGCGGTAGCCCATATCTCTTGCTATGCGTGTACACGCGCCGTATAGCATGGAGCAAGCGTTTTTTGTTCCGTCAGTACAAACTCTGTTAATCTCAAGCGTAAACCCATCGTCCAAGCACCTCGAAACAGGTCTGCCGGCAACGGCTACGCCGACCATTTTGTCGCCATCATAGACAGCAATAGCAAACTTGCAACCAATCGTTGCAGAGTGATGCCTGTGGTTCGCGTTTATGTAATCTGAAGCAGCCCTAAATGTGCATGGTCTAATTGATAGCATTCCACTCTCCACTCTTTTTAGCTTGCGCCCTCAAACTGATTCTGTCCTTCCACTCTCCGCGAATATAATGTTCACAAGCGGCATCGTTAACACAGATGACGCCTTTTCTGGCGCAGTACCCATGCACCTGATGCTTCTCCCATCCCATTCCTTCCGCAGTAGTTTCACGGTTGTTCTTCTGCGCGATGCTCCAATAGGTACACGGGCTGCCGCCAATAAGTAATTTAATCATGCGTTCTCCCTTTTAAGTTCTGCGCGAGCCTTGGAAAGCAGCCACTTTTCAATACATTTGTCGCAGCGGTCATCTGAAAGCTCAAAATTCTTGCACATAGCCGGGTTCTCGTGGATGCACATTCCCGCCGCAGTCAAGACCTTAGCCGCGATATGCACAGCCCTCCGCGTTATGTCTCTGTCCTTCATTTTGCCTCCAGATAATAAATAATCTCGTCCGCCGCAGCCTCCCAGCCCTTGCAGACTACAGCCTCGTAGCCCTGTTCTTTCAGGTCGCGCTGCCACTGTTTCTGCTCCTCGCTGACCTTCCCGCCTTTGGTTCTCTTCATTTCGACGAAAAGTCCGTGGAAACCGCCGCGGGGCACCGGCAGAAAGATGTCCGGTACACCGGCTTTCACGCCTTCGCACTTAAACCGGCCTGCCTCTGCCTTGCCGCGCTTGCCGCCGTTGGGAATGTGGAACATCAGAGCCAGTTCGGGGTATTTCCAACTCTGCATTTTCGCCCAATTAAACAAAGTCGCCTGTTCAACGCCCTCGCTGGGGATGTTATTAATAGCTGCCATGATCATTCTCCTTTCCCCTTGGCTCCCTCTCCGAGGGAGCTGTCAGCGCAGCTGACTGAGGGAGTTTTTATGAGCTTTTCTATAAGCTCCGCTGCATCGAGTCCTATTAGCTCGCAGTCAATGCTGTGCAGTCTGCCGTCATCTTTCGCAAACTGGGCATACTCGGGGTGTCCCTCAGGTATAGGCTCGCTTGCATCGTACACGCAGTCACGCCAGCTCTTGCACTCATATTCGTTGTAGGGGAGCGAGTTTATACAGCGCAGGCATTTTACAATCTGTTCGGGAGTTTTCATTCATTTTCCTCCGTAGGGGCTGGCGTCCTCGGCAGCCCGTTTACACCCGGCTCATAAAACCGCTCTAAATTCTGCATCGCCCGTGCGGCGCGGAGATAACTGTTTCTCAGTCTCTCGTTGGCTCTCACTCCCCGCAGATCGCGGGGATTAATGTTCTCCAGCTCCTTGTCTGCCGCTCTCATGCGCTCTGTCAGTGCATCTATCGCCTTCTCCATGTATTCCTCGCGGGTCTCGGCGACGGTGCAGCTGTTCTTCAGGCAGCGCGGGCAGGGCAGCTTTTCCGTCACCCCTTCAGGTACCGGGATGCGGTAAAGCCGGAAGCACTCTTTGCAGAGCACGTTTTTGCTCACGTTCATTTTCTTTCTCCTTTCGCGGCGGGCTTGTGACCGCCTGTGCCGCATTACCACCGGCAGTGCCGGTGTCACTCTGCGTTTGTTTTGATGTAAAACAGCTTCTGCCCGTCTACGCTGCATTCGTTAATGATGTAGAAAAACTGGAGCTTTGACATACTCAGTTCAACTTCATGCCCCAGCTCTTCCAGCACCGTCTTGTACGCGAGCATCTGGCCGTACATAACGTGGTTCCGCGCCGCCTGATCAAGCTCAATTGCAAGGTTCACATCCTTGCAGCAGTCGAGGAGTTTCATTTCAAACTCCGTGAACATTGACCGTCTCATTCTCACCACTCCAGCGGGTTCCGTCCGTCGTCTGCCACCATCAGCTTTTCACCGATTCGCGCCGCGCCGAGCCTTATTGCCGTGCCGATAATCGGCATCACCCGCGCCCGGCGGGGTCTCCTGTAATTGCGGTACGGGTTTTTATAAGGCGTGTAAGTGTCGCTGGGCAGAGCTTTGAGCATCTTTATGAGAAAACATATTGCCGTGACTGCATAAACGGTGTATAGCACAAGCCCTGCATTGGTCGGTTCCATCATGCGCCCCTCCTCATTGCTCTGTTCATGCTCACTATTGTTGCATAGCGGTCTTCCCGCTCGCGGCGGCTCTCGCAGCCTTCCATCATAAACAGATCGTCCGGGTAATTCTCCTTGCAGAGCTCTTCATAATCAATCTCTGCGGGCACATCATAGGCAAGTGCCTCCGCAACATAACGGTCAATGGTTTTCTGGTCAGTCATTTTCATTCTCCTTTTCGTTCCCTTCAAATCAAGTTTGCTGCTACAACTATCTCGCTGATCTCCATGCTGTATTCCGGTTTTGCAAGTTCAAGGCACACAAGTGCATCTGCCACCGTGGCGATATAGTTTTTTCTGAAGCAGTCCACGACCTCGGCGTTGCTCGAATCTATCTTATTTTTCAGCACCATTTCCGCCAAGTTGCGGTCAAGTCTGTACCTCATAAGCATTTTCTTTGCTCTTTTTCTTGTCATTTTCTCATTCTCCTTTCTTCTTGGCTCCCTCTCCGAGGGAGCTGTCAGCGCAGCTGACTGAGGGAGTTTTTACAAACTCTCTCCTTCTCATTTATCTCTGCTGGCAAGCTTGTGTGCCAGCCCTACAACGGTCACGCCGTTCTTGTCGATGCCTAAATGCTGCCTGCACCACAGCGGGCTGTGCCCCAGATACTCGCAGGCTTCCTTCGCGGTCAGCATTGCTTTCCCGCCGAATCTCATGTTCAGCTGCTCAATGTGCAGCCGGTAAGTCGCTGCTTCCATTTTCTTCTCCTTTTCTGTTCAGCTCCTTGACCTCAACCCGCTCTAAAGCTCAGTTTTGCTTCTGTCAACAATGGTTGACACGCGAATTAAAAAAATATATCTGCTACTTTAGTTTCAAGGGCATCCGCTATCTTAACAAGCGTTGCTGTTTTTACTCCGGCAAGCGAGCCGTTCTCAATTTTAATAATGGTTGGTCGTGAAACATTAGCTTTTTTACTAAGTTCGCTCTGAGTCATCCTTGATCGAACTCGCATTTCTTTTAATCTGTTTCCCATGATTTACACCTCCCTTTCAGACTGTAAACTAAAGATAACACATTCGTTTTTGTTTGTCAACCATGATTTACATTTTTCTATTGACTTATTTATGTAACTTGTTGTAAACTATGGTTAACAAACGCAAAGGATTGTTGATATGACTTTAGGTGAAGCTATAAAAAAATATCGTGACGAACACGATTTGTCGATGCGTGCTTTTGCTGCCAAGTGCGGTTTAAGTGTAACTTATATTTCTTCTTTGGAAAAAGGTATCACTCCTCGTGGTATCAAACCCGCACCGACTATTGAAACTTATAAATTAATATCTGAAGCAATGGGTGTTGAATTGGATGCGTTTATAAGAATGGTAAATGATAAAGTGTACCTTAACGCTCCCGCTCCGGACCCTTTGGAGGAGGAGAAGCAGCGGCTTTTATCCGAGATCGCGGCACTCTCCCCGGAGGATATTAAAAAAGTCTTGGAGTACGCCCGTTTTATTACTAAGGATAAATAAAAATGGCCATTGGAGATAGAATCAAAGCTCGGCGTCTTGTTCTGGGCATCAACGCCGAAGAACTCGCCGTCAGAATCGGAAAGTCTCCGGCGACTATTTATCGGTATGAAAAGGGCGATATAGAAAAAGTCCCGTCCTCCATACTTATACTTATAGCGCAGGCGTTATACACAACACCGGAGTTTTTAATGGGCTGGGCAGAAACTCCCGCTCTGCCCGAAGAATTATCCGAAGCAAAACGGGAGCTGATTGATATTATTATGCAAATGCCGGAAGAGCGCGTGAAAGCCGTCCTTGCTATTTTGAAGGGATAAGTGACGTTGTGTCGAATTTTTCTGAAATGCTTGTATATCTACGCAAGCGCGCCAAGTTGTCGCAAGGTGATTTGGCAAACGGTATCGGCTTATCAAGAAGTGCAATTAGTATGTATGAGCTTGGTAAACGGGAGCCTGAATTTGAAACGCTTGAAGTATTGGCAAGCTATTTTAATGTTGATTTGGATTTTCTTCTTGGGAGAGCAAAAAACACATTTTCCACTCGTTCGGAAGATTTATCCGAAACAAAGCAGGAGCTAATTGAGATTATAAAGCAGATGCCGGAAGAGCGTGCAAAAGCCGTGCTTGCTATTTTGAAAGGATAAGTGATGTTTTGTGAACTTATCTGAATTAATAATTGAATATCGTTCAGAGCATGGCTTATCGCAGCGTGAATTTGCAGCGGCATGTAATCTATCTCATGGTTTCATCTCAATTTTAGAAAAGAATCAGCACCCCAAAACGGGGAAACCAATTATACCTAATATAAGGAATTTACAGTCGATAGCTTCTGCAATGGGTTTAACATTGTACGAGCTATTGACTACCGCCGATGATGTGGATGTTCCCGCAGGGTTCGATGATTTTTTCGCTCCGAACCCGTTGGAGGAGAAGAAGCGGCGGTTTTTGTCCGAGTTTGCCGCCCTTTCCTTGGGAGACATGGAAAAAGTCTTGGAGTACGCCCGTTTTATTACTAAGGATAAATAAAAATGACTATTGGAGATAAAATTAAAGCTGCTCGTAAAGCAAAAGGACTTACGCTCGAAGAAGTCGGAAACTTTGTAGGCGTCGGCAAGAGCACTGTGCGCAAATGGGAAACCGGAGACATCGCTAATATGCGGCGTGACAAAATAAGTCGGCTTGCATTAATTTTAGGTGTTTCTCCTTCTTATTTGATTGGGGAAGAAGATGAAGATACTCCCGCTCTGCCGGAAGAATTATCCGAGGCAAAGCGGGAGCTGATAGAGATTATTAAGCAGATGCCGGACGAGCGTGTCCGTGCCGTGCTTGCGATTCTGAAAAGCTGATTTCTTTTCTGTCGTATTCTTCATTTACGGTCTTGATTGCATACGCTATGCGGCAGAGCTCTTCAAAGCTCTCCGCCGCGAGCACCATATTTATGAGTTCCTGTTTTTCGTTCATTTTCGTTTCTCCTTTTAAATGATTGGAGGTTACGATTGTCTGCGGCGAATGAGCGGTTATGACTGCATTTTACATTTAAAGGCATTTCGTTTCAAGGAAAAACTGGAGCAAACGGGAAAAATTTTAATCCCATTTTGGAGGAATATAACCATGCCGACTTTGGAAGAGTTTGATAAGCGCAGCGAGGAGATGCTTGTCGAGCTGCGTAAGCGTGTTGGTCTTAAGAAAACTCCCATGGCGGAATACCTCGGCATAGATCCGAAACGCTGGTCCCGCTTTGAAAACGGCGAGGATGCCCCGACGATCTCGGAGTTGCTCTACGTTTTTAATTCTTTCAATGAGACGTGCCTTCGCCCGCTCCTTGAATTTTGCTATCCGGATAAATATAAGGGTCTCGAAGATGACGACGATCCGCAGCGGTACCGTGACAGCGCGGTGCATCTGTTCTCTGAGGTCGCAACGGACCGGTTCTGCCGCCAGTGGAATTATGTTGTTTTCGGCGAGCACGGTTCCAACGCCGAGGCTCAGATGCAGGGTTTTGTCATGCTGGACCGTCTGCCGATGGATTACAGGGTAATAGTTGCCCGTACCATATTGGGCTGCTACGATCTGGCGAAAAAGCGCGGTGAGCTTATCGGCGATGACAGCATCGAGCCGGACGAAGAATTATTCAAGGTCGGTCTATTGAAGGGAGCCGAGGCGGCAGCGGAACGCCGCAACAGCTATAGCACTATTACAGCTACGAAGGGGTGACAGCATGGCTAAACGAAAAACAAAATACACCATGCGCCCCGACGGGCGTATAGTGTTGTCAAAAATGTATGACGGTCAGCGCAAGTACTTTTACGGCAGCTCTGATGCCGAAGTCGAGCGAAAGCAGCGAGAATACGAGGCGGAGCGTGGGAAAGCGGCACTGAAGCTATGCCGTACCTTGCGGGAAGTAGCAGATGTGTGGTGGGAAGACAAGCAGCACGATATATCGCCCAACAGTATTAACAGCTATCGCGTAGCGTATGAGCGCGCCGTTGAAACCTTTGGTGATACTCCTGTTAATGAGATTACGCCCGCTCTGGTGTACCGATATTTAAAAGGATTTCAAGTAAAAGGTTATTCCCAGAAGGTTATTACCAAAACTCAATCAGTCTTAAAAGGCATTCTTGATTACAGCATTATCGAGGGTGAGATTGACGCTAATCCATGTCTTAATCTTCCGGCTCTTAAAGGAAAAGCAGGGGAACGCCGTCCGCCTGCTTCGCTGGAAGATATAGCAAAACTCGAAGCCTGCAAGGAAGAATCTTTGCTTGCCCGTATGTTTTATTTTTTGGCATACACAGGTCTGCGCCGTGGTGAAGTAATTGCTTTGCAATGGAAGCATATTGATTTGACTCGTAAAATAATACGTGTTGAGCAGTCATGCGCTTATCTTTATAATTACAAGCCGGTCATAAAAAAGCCAAAGACGGACGCGGGCATACGCACGGTATCTTTATTGGATAATGTAATTGCTGTGCTGCCCGCTCCCGGTGCTCCCGATGATTATGTTTTCTTCCCGGACGGGCTTCCTTATCAGACTACGCTTGAACGCCATTTGAGAAAGTTTCGTACCGAGCACGATATAACTGCAACGCTGCACCAGCTCCGTCATAGTTTTGCAACGCTTGGTCATTCTGCCGGTATCGATGCAAAGGATATGCAGTCTGAGCTTGGTCACGCCAGCATAACAATGACCTTGGACGTTTACACCGGCGAGGACGAAGCCCACCGCGCCGAAGTACGCGAACAGTTGAACGACTATGTGCAAAAACGCATTAATGTTGTCAATTCTGTTGTCAGAACGCAGTAAAGCCCTTATTTAACAGCAAAATATAGGAGTTCAAATCTCCCCGCTCCGACCAT
>JAZRVX010000209.1:0-21255 GCA_045599455.1 Faecousia sp.
CTTTGCGGGCAGCGAACTGATGATTCTGCTGGTGGGCAGCCTCGTCAGCTTCATCGTCAGCCTGATTGCCATCCGCGCCCTCATGCAGTATGTGCGCAACCATTCCTTCTCCGCCTTCGGCGTTTACCGCATCGTGCTGGGCATCGCCGTTCTGGTCTACTTCTACTTTATTTAATAAGGAGTGCACACCATGGAATATACGATTGAAAATGAGTACTTAAAGGTTACGGTCACCACCTGGGGCGCACAGGTCAAGAGCGTCCTGCGCAAGTGTGATGGCGTGGAGCACATCTGGAACGCCGATAAGTCCGTCTGGGGCTACCATGCACCCATTCTCTTCCCCCACGCGGGCAAGGTGGTGGACGGCATCATCGAGGCCAAGGGCGGAAGGTTTGAGTCCGGCCAGCATGGCTTTGCACGGCTCATGGAGCATTCCTTCGTGGATATGACAGCCGACACCATCGTGCTGGAGCTGTGCTCCAACGAAGAGACTTTGGCAAAGTTTCCCTATGAATTCCGTCTGGTGTCCACCTTCACCATCGAGGGCGACACCCTGCACCACACCCTGACTGTGGAGAATCTGGATGAGGAGAAGCTGCCTTTCGGCATCGGCTATCACCCCGCCTTTACCATTCCCTTTGACGACAAGCATTCCTTCTCCGACTATGAGTTCCGTTTCTCCGAGATGGAGTCGCCTCTGTGCATCAACTGCTTGCCCAAGGGTCTGGTGCACGGCGATAACTACTACTTAGGCACGAATCTGACCTCCATCCCTCTGACGGAGCACCTGTTTGACAATGATTCCTTCTGCATGGTGAACCTTTCTTCTGAGAAGCTGGGCATCTATGAGAAGGACACCGGCCGTGGCGTGGTCTGCGACATTTCCTCCTTCCCCTACTGCCTGATTTGGAGCAAGCCCGGTGTGCCCCACTTCGTGTGTATCGAGCCCTGGAATAGCCTGCCCTCCCCCGAGAACGGTACCTCCGATTGGAACACAAAACCCGCCGCCGCCGTGCTCCTCCCCGGCGAAGCCTGGTCTACGACCTTAAGCACTTCCTTCGTGAGATAAAAAACCGTCCCACTGCTGACATTCTCGGCGGTGGGATTTGACTGCAATAATAGGTAGGTGAACTTGCTGTGCAGCATGAAAAACAGAATTTGAGTGCAGAAGAACTGCAAAAGATGCGTAAGGCAAAAGAAACGCTGTACTGCGAACCGGAGAAGGGGCACACAAGTGGAGAGTGCAGCGGTTGGCCGGATGCCGAAAGTGTTTTCCGAGAGCTATCTGCCAAATACGAGGATTAAGTTGTGATTATGTAACGATGAAAACCGCACGCATGGGTTAATCCATGTGTGCGGTTTTATGTTGCAGGTTATGAATTTATTTCCCTTTCAGGAATGTATTCAGTGCGCCGTTAAGCAGCTCGCCCAGAAGCTCACTGCCCAGGTCGCTCTCGCCGCTCAAAAGGTTTACGACTTTCTTTTTCGTGGCGGAGTCGGCGCTTCGGTAGAGGGTGATGAGCTTTTTCTCTGCGGCGGTCAGGGGGAAATCACCGGCCTTGGCGGTGGATTTGGGAGAGGAAGTGCTGCTTTCAGCGGCTTCCAGCAAAGATTTTTGGGTGACCCCGGTTACCTTGGCGATGACCTTGAGCTGGTCTTTGGTAAGCGCCTTTTCGTCCCGCTCGGCTTTACCGAGGTCGGATGCGGACAGTCCGTCCACCAATCGCGCCAGCTTTTCCTGTGTCAGACCTGCATTGGTGCGGGCTTCCTTAATGAGGGCGCCCACGGTGGGTTTCTTGGCAGCCATGGGAGCCTCCTTACTTGCGGGTGACGATTTTGCGGCCGTGGAAGGTGTCCTTCTCGCGGTCAAGCCGGAAATCCACACTGCGCTTGAGGTAGCTGAGGTAGTCGTCATCCCGGCACATCTCCTTGCCTGCAGCATCGGAGAGCTTGGCCACGGGGCGGCCATTGACATATTGCAGCTTGATGACGATATTCAGCGCTTCGGCGTAGGTGTCGTTGCTGACGAAGGTACCGATGCCGAAGGTCACGATGGTGCGATCCTTGAAAGCATCGTAGAGCGCCTGTGCCTTGTCGAAGTCCAGAGAGTCGGAGAACAGCAGCGTTTTCGTTTTGGGGTCAACGCCGTACTTGCGGAAGTGGTTAATCATCTTCTCGCCCCACTCGTAGGGGTCGCCGCTGTCGTGGCGGACGCCGGAGTAGTTATTGACCATGGAGCGGTTGAAGTCGTACAGGAATAGGTCGGTGGTGATGGTGTCGGTCAGTGCGGTACCGTTGTCGCCCTTGTATTCATCATACCAGTCGGCCATGGCATAGTGGTTGGTGTAGGCTAGGGGGATGGAGTCAATGCCCTGATACATCTGGACAAACTCATGGGCGTAGGTGCCCACGGGAATCAGATTGTACTTCATGGCGAGGTACACATTGGAGGTGCCCACGCAGGCAGAGGTCTCGCCGGACAGACGGCGGACGACTTCATCCTGCCATGTGCGGGAGAGTCTTCTGCGGCAGCCGAACTCGGCAAATTTGAAGGTGTATTTCCCGGTCTTGAAGTCTTGAATCTTCCGATCCAGCCGTTCCCGGGCGGAGGCAAGCAGCTCGTCATAGTTGTAGTGCATACGGAAGTACACTTCGTTGACGATTTCCAGCAGATAGATTTCAAACTGCATGGCGGAGAACATGGGACCCTGTACCACAATGCTCAGTTCCCCGGCATCGCTCAGGGAGGTAGTCACATACTCCCGGATGGGGTGCCACAGCCGCAGAAATTCCACATAGTCCCGCTTAATGAAGCGGATGGAGCGCAGATAGTCCAGCTCTGCCTTAGAAAAACGCAGGGAGCACAGGTGGTCAATCTGGGCGTTGATTTCCTCCAGCATTTCGGCGGTGAACACCACACCTTCGTTTCTGCACTTGAAGTAGTATTCGCCGATGAGGTCGGTGTGCTTGTGGAAGATGACCTGATCCATGTTGAACTTGTACAGGTCGGTGTCGAGCAGGGACTCAATGATAGGTTCCAGTTTCATAGGGCTTCCTTCTTTCAGATGCTTGCAGTTTGAGTATTATCCTTGGATGCCATGACGATGGCACGAAGCTCGGGGTACATGGGGTGCAGGGCGGGACTTACGAAGCCTGCCCAGCTTTCAAAATCGTCCGCGATGAGCAGGGCGCGGAGCGTGGATGCGGAGATTTCAATGGTTTTCGGGATGTAGAGTTCGGAAACAGCCTTTCCTTTCTCGCTGTCAAACCAGTCAAGGCGGCGTTCTTCCCTGCCGGACACCAGTAAATCCGGCTTACAGCCGCAGTGCAGTTCCACATTTTGCAGCACATAGTCACCCCATGTGCCGTTATTGCCCACGCCGATGTCGGGCAGGGGGTAAATCTCAATGGAAGTGCCGAACATGGTGCGCAGCATCTTTTCGCGGAGCGCATAGGAGAACGGATTCTTCTCCGTGCCGCTCTCCTGAGAGGAGCCCACGAACAGGGCAACCCGCTCGCAGACACCCAAAGCGGTGCGAATCATCATTTCGTGTCCTGCATGGAGCATCTGAAAGCGCCCCACCAGAATACCCAGCTTGAATGCCTTTTCCATGGTCTCACCACCCGAAAGTTTTCCTAATTTTACCAAATGGGCTTTTGTCCGTCAATCCCCCTTGGAGACTTCTTTTTCCGCCGCGTAGCGAACGGCTTCCAGTTCCTTCTGAACCGGGTGCAGGCGGAAGTATACAAGGGCGCAGGCGGCGGCAATGCAGCTGATTCCCGCCAGCACCTGACTGACCCGGAAAGCACCCCAGTAGAGGCTGTCCACCCGCAGTCCCTCAATGATGCACCGCCCCAGTCCATACCAGAAGACATAGGAAAGGGCGATTTGCCCATCGTATCTGCGCTTGGGATAGAAAAAGTGCAGGGCGATAAAGCCGCACAGATTCCACACGGATTCATACAGGAATGTGGGGTGGTAGTATTCCCAGCGGCCAAAAACATCGTTGTAAAGTCCCATGCGGAAGAAGCTGTCCGTTGCTGCACCAAAGGCCTCCCGGTTGAAGAAATTGCCCCAGCGCCCCAGAATCTGACCGATGAAGAAGCCCAGAACCACAATATCAAGCAGGGCAGGAAGATTGGTTTTGTGCATCCGGCAGAAAATGACCACACCCAGCGCCGCGCCTAAGACTGCGCCGTAGATGGCAATACCGCCGTTCCAGATATAGAGGACGGAAATCAGGTTATCCTGATAGTCCGCCCAGGAGAATGCCACATAGTAGATGCGGGCGCAGACCACAGCCAGCGGGGCAATCCACAGGACACCGTCCAGCATGGCATCCTCGGTAAGACCTGCGTTTTCACATTTTTTCAGGCAGTAGCAAACGGCCAGAATCAGTCCCGTGGCAATCATCAGACCGTACAGATAGATAGTCAGGGGGCCAAGGCTCAGCGTGCGCACGGGATTTACCGTGATTCCCAGAAACGGGAAGGAAATGGAGGAGTAGTTGGCGGGATTCATAGTTCGTTCCTTTCGGCAATGGGGTAGATGACGGAGATGGCGGCGTTTTCCCGATGCACGGTTTTGCGCAGGAAGTCTTCCACATCCGTCTTTTCGATGGAAGCGTAGATTTCCGGGAAACGGAAATAGTCAAATTGGGACAAGTGGTATGCGCACACCCGGTAGGCCGTGCCGTCGAAGCTGTCCAGCCCCCGGATTCGGCGACCCAAGGCACTGCGCTTGGAGCGGTTGAAAGCCTCACCGTCAATTCCCTCGGCGCAGAGCTTCTGTGCCTGACGGAGGATGGCCTCTTTCACGGCTTCGGGGTCATCGCTGTCGCCGCCGCAGCTGAAAAATGCGCAGCTGTCCAGCGTTTCAAAGCCCCCGCCGAAGGAGGAGTCAATAAGCCCCTCTTCGTAGAGCTTCAGATACAGCTCGGAGGACTCACCGAAAAGTGCCTCGGCGGCCAAATCCGCGATCATTTCCTCCCGGATGGCTTTTTCTCCCAGACCGGGGAAGCTGCACTTGAAGCCCAGAATGAAGTTGGGCATGGCAACTTCCATGTTTTCGACTGCGGATTCACGGTAGACCGTCATGGGTTCATCCCAATCCCGGCATTTTTCGCCCATGGGGGCGCTGTTATCTCCCAGCCGCGCGCGGGCAATGGCGGCAACCTCCTCGGCATCCACATCGCCCACAACGCACAGCATCATATTCCTGGGGGTGTAGAAAGCCTTGTGCACAAGGTGCAGTGTCTGCGCCGTAATTTCCCGGATGGAGGACTCGTCCCCCAAGATGGGCACATGGACGGGATGCTTGCGGTACATGCTCTCCATGAGATTGTCAAAAACCCGGCTGTCGGGGTTATCCCGGTTCATGCCGATTTCCTGGTCGATGATGCCCAGCTCCTTCGTGACGCTCTCGGTGGTGAAGTGGGGGGTGGACACGAATTCCAGAAGCAAGTCAAGGCATTTTTCAAAATTATCCGTGCAGGAGAAATAGTAGGCGGTAATGTCATAGCTGGTAAAGGCGTTGACCATGGCACCGTAGGATGCAAACTCAGAAGACACATCCCGCCCTCCGGGCAGGTCAAACATCTTGTGCTCCAGATAGTGGGCAATGCCCGCGGGCACATGGTATTTTTCGCCCTCGTAGGTGAAGTCCTGATGGATGGAGCCGTAGTCCGTGACGAAGTAGGCAATCTTCTTGGAAAATCCCCGCTTCGGAACCACGGCAACGGTCAGACCATTGGGAAGCTCCGTGCGGAAAACGGTCTCGTCGGGGAGCGAGTAGTAGGTTTTCTTCATACCCTGTCTCCTTTCAGGAAGAAGGTGGCGGCGGCGCGCAGGCTCGCGGCCATGGTGGCCACATCCTCTTTCGTGACGCGCTCAATAGCCGCTATATGCGATGCCGTGGTGCGGCTGACCCCGGAGAGGAACGCGACCTCATAGTACCCCTCAATGGAGGAGGGGCTGTCGTGGGCACCCCGCAGGCCGGAAATCAGAGCGGCTTTTGCGGCGGTGAGCTCAGCATCGGTGATATTGCCCGCGGCAATCTGGGAAAGCTCATGGAGAATTTCCCGGCGGGTCAGTTCCTCTTTGTCAAAGTCGATGCCGGCATTTACCAGAATGATGCCCTTGGCGCTGTAGTAGGAGGAGCTGATGGAGTAGCAGAGAGACTGCTTTTCCCGCACATTCATAAACAGTTTGGAGGTCATGCCCCCGCCGTAGAGTACATTCATCACCTGCATGGCGGCAAAGCGTTCATCCCGGTTCGTCACGGGGCTGACAAAGCTCATGCACAGCTTGCCCTGGGCGACCTCCTGCACTTCACTGAAATCCCCGCTGTGGTATGCTTTCAGCCCTGCCTGTGCGGGCAGGGGCACTACATGGCGATTCAGTCCCGCGAAAATGGGCTTCATAAGCTCGGCAATTTCCGAAGGCTCCCGGCTGCCCACATAGAAAATATCCACGGGGGCAGTGGACAAAAGGGTCTGATACTGCCGATATAAGTCCTCGGCGGTGATGGCGGCGACGCTCTCCACCGTACCCATCCGGGGGATGGAGAAGCTATCCCCTGCGCAAAGAGCCTCCAGTGTTTTGGCCACGGCATAGTGGCGCTTGTCGTTGCCTTCGGACTCGATGGCGGAAATCTGGTTTTTCTTCTCCAGCTTTACAAAGCTCTCAAGGAAATGCCCATCCTCCAGCGGGGAGTCCAGCAGGATTTGGCGCAGAAAGTCCACCATGGGGGCAAGCACCCGGTCACCATCCAGCGCGAAGCGATCCTCCATAAAGGCGCAGTAAAGCCCCACGGCCTGATGGTCGCCCACGCGGCGCACCATGGGGGATACGGCAGCGCCATAGAGGGAGTCCAGATGCTCCGTGATGGCACGCAGGGTGGGATGTTCCACCGTGCCCTGCAATAAGACTGCGGGAATCAGGGCGTTTTCGGCGGCGGTGGCGGCATCCATGGGGGTGACAAACTGGATGCTCATACAGCTCTGCTTGAAACGGGTATCATGGAAGGCGTGCAGTGTGACGCCCTCGGAAACAGTAAGGGTTTGAATCATGTTTTTCTCCAAAATGTGAAGTTACGGTGTCGTAATCGCAAAGTGTATCTATTATATACCACTTGCGACCAAATAGATAGTAGTACACAAAAAATTAAGACTTTTGCGGTTGTACTTTTCGGCTTCGTGCTGTATTATATATGCTGTATCAGTATGAATGTGAGGTTTTTCACCATGGCATGGCTGGAAATCACCCTGCAAACGGCAGGAAATAAAATTGAAGATGTGGCCGCACAGCTCACCGCCCGGGGATTTGCAGACCTGGTGATTGAGGATGAGCAGGAGTTTGAGGCTTTTCTAGAGGATAATCGGGAATACTGGGATTATATCGACGAGGAATTACAGGAGAAACTCAGCGGGCTTTCCCGCATCAAACTGTATCTGGAGGATACGGATGAAGCAGGGCTTTCCCAAATCCGCAGCTTTGCGGGAGAAAAGGCGCTGCCCTTGGAGGTGGCCGCAATGCCCGACACCGACTGGTCCGAGAGCTGGAAGGACAATTACCCGCCTGTGGAGGTGGGAAACACCCTTGTGGTGGTTCCCTACTGGCTGGAGGGCGATTTCGACGGGCGGAAAAAGGTCATCCTTGACCCCGGCCTGACCTTCGGCACCGGTGCCCATCCCTCCACCCAGATGGTTATGGAGAATATGGAAAGGCTCGTAAAGGACGGCGACTCCTGTCTGGACTTGGGAAGCGGCAGCGGCATCCTCTCCATTACGGCTCTGCGCTTGGGCGCAAAATCCGCCATCGGTGTGGATATTGACCCCAAGGCGGAGGACATCGCCCGGGAGAACAGTGCCTACAATGGTTTTGCCGCTCCCGCGTTCACCGCGCTGACCGGCAATGTCACCGAGGATAAAGCGCTCATGCAGAAGCTTTCCGGAAGTCATTATGACATGGTGCTTGTGAACATCGTGGCGGATGTGATTATCGGCCTCAGCCCGGTGCTGAAGAACTTTATGGACGGGCAGACAAAGCTCATTTGCTCCGGCATTCTGGATGTGCGACTTGGCGATGTGCTGGAAGCGCTGAAAAGGGGCGGTATGGAGATTATTTCCGTCCATGAAAAAGAGGATTGGCGCTGCGTAGTTGCAGAGCTTAAAAAATAACGAGGAAACACTATGACTTTAACTTACCGTACCCGCAGGCGTTTACAGCGCGGCGGATTCATTGCCGCTATTGTGGCAATTATCCTGATTCTCGGCTGGATTATCGCGGCTCTGTGGATGGAGCGCTATGTGGTGTTCAGCCGGGAGGGCGCCAGTGTGAATTTGCAGCGCCCTATTTCGGATTCCCCCGGCGAGCCTGCTCACCGCCCTCAGGCTCAGGGCAGTGTGTCCATCTATTATAATGAAGGCTCCGATGCCATTGAGCTGACAAGTGAATTAAATCCCATCGTGGGCTACTATATCTCCTATGACGATCTGAGCAAGAATATGGACAAGGTTCTGGAGGATTTGAAATATCTGACCTCCGGCACGGCGGTGATGATTGAGCTGAAGGGCGGCTATGGCACGTTCTATTATTCCTCCAAGCTGGCCGAGGCCACCCCCAGTGCCAGTGTACCCATTGCACAGGTGGATAAGCTCATCGAGCTTTTGCAGAGCAAGGGCTACTACACCATCGCAAAAGTTTCCGCCCTGCGCAGTTATGTGTACGGCAATGCCCATGTGGCACAGGGCTTGTTCATGCTCAGCCGCGCGGGATTGTGGATGGATCCCGGTGGCTGCTACTGGCTGAACCCCACGGATTTGAATGTCCAGAACTGGATAATTTCCATCGTCAATGAGATCAGGAATTTGGGCTTCAACGAGGTTCTGCTTGCGGACTTCGCGTTCCCCAATTCCGACAAGTATATCTTTAATGACGACAAAGAGGCCGCCCTTATGGGCTGCGCCGTGAAGATTATGGAGGAATGCCAGAAGGATTACTTCACTGTGTCCTTCGGTGTCAGCTCCTCCACCTTTAACTTGCCCGAGGGCAGAAACCGCATCTACCTGGAGAGTGTGGATCCCATGAATGTGCAGACCATTTTCTCTCAGGCATCCTTTGAAAATCCCGAGGCAAGACTGGTCTTCCTCGGTACCACCAACGATACCCGCTACAATGGCTACAGCGTTCTGCGTCCGCTGGCTCTGGCCGAGGAGGCGGAGAACCGCCGCAAAGAGCTGGCCAGCATGAATCAGTAAGGAGGCAAAATATGAAGCGTATCATTGACTGCAATGCATCCGACTTTGCCAAAGCGACACCCTGTGAATTGCTGGATTCCATTGCCGCGGCGGAGGGGCGCACCATCGCCTGCGAAACCATCGGCCCCATGATGCCCATTTTCGGGGATGTGACCAATGCGGAGGTGGCGGCATCCGTGGGCGCAGATATCCTGCTGCTGAATTTATTCGATGTGAATGACCCTGTCATCAATGCCCTGCCCCCGGTAGCCCCTATGGAACGGGTGCGGGAATTAAAGCGCCTGACAGGCCGCCCCATCGGCATTAACCTGGAGCCTGTGGAGCTGAAAGAAAATGACGACAATATGTGGGCCATGACCCCCGGCCGTCAGGCAACGCTGGAAAATGGCCGAAAGGCCGCCGAGATGGGCGTGAATTTTATCCTGCTCACGGGAAATCCCGGAACCGGTGTTTCCAATACTGCCATCGTGGACACTCTGCGCGTGTATAAAAAGGAGCTTGGGGACAGGCTGGTGCTTGCCGCGGGCAAGATGCACGCCTCCGGCATCCTCAGCGAGGCAGGGGAGAACATCATCACGAAAAGCGATATCAAGGCATTTCGGGAAGCCGGAGCGGATATCATTCTGCTCCCTGCCCCTGGCACCGTCCCGGGCATCACCATGGAGTATGTGAGAAGCCTTGTGACCTATGCCCACAGCTTGGGAGCGCTGACCATCACCGCCATCGGCACCAGTCAGGAGGGTGCGGATGTGGATACCATTCGACAGATTGCCCTCATGTGCAAGATGACCGGAACGGACATCCACCACATCGGTGACTCGGGCTTTAACGGCATGGCACTTCCCGAGAATATTCAAAGCTATTCCGTGGCCATCCGTGGCATCCGGCATACCTACCGCCGCATGGCTCGGTCGATAAATCGGTAAGTTTTCACACGCCATTGTAGGGGCGACTATCAGTTGCCCGGCAGTGAAACCAAATCATATGCATATCCACCGCAAATCAGAATCTTTTTTGCGGGCGGTTAATAGCCGCCCTACAGTACACATCCATCCTCAGGAGGTAATCCATCATGCAGTATGATGTTATCATTATCGGTGCAGGCCCCGGCGGCATCTTCTCCACCTACGAGCTGACCAATAAAAATCCCAATCTGAAAATCGCTGTCTTCGAGGCCGGTCATGCACTTAGCCGTCGTAAGTGCCCCATCAACGGCACCACCGTGAAGACCTGTATCGGATGCAAAAGCTGCTCCATTATGAGCGGATTCGGCGGTGCGGGCGCATTCTCCGACGGCAAGTACAATATTACCAACGATTTTGGCGGCACGCTCTATGAGTACATCGGGAAGAAGCACGCCTTGGAGCTTATGCGCTATGTGGATGAAATCAACATGGCCTACGGCGGCGAGGGCACCAAGCTCTACTCCACCACCGGCACCAAGTTCAAGAAGCTGTGTATGCAGAATGACCTGCATCTGCTGGATGCTTCCGTGCGCCATCTGGGCACGGATATCAACTATGTGGTGCTGGAAAATCTCTATAATTACCTGAAAGACCGCTGTGATTTTTACTTCGACTCCCCGGTGGACTCCATGGAGGCCATCGCCGGCGGCTACCGCGTAAACAGCATGGGCACTTCTTACGAGGGAAGCAAGTGCATCATCTCCGTTGGCCGCTCGGGAAGCAAGTGGATGGAGAAAATCTGCAAGGAAATGCAGATTCCCACCTCATCCAACCGCGTGGACTTGGGTGTGCGTGTGGAGCTGCCCGCCGAGGTCTTCTCCCACCTGACCGATGAGCTCTATGAAAGCAAGATTGTTTACCGCACCAAGCAGTATGGCGATATGGTGCGTACCTTCTGCATGAACCCCAAGGGCGCGGTGGTCAACGAGAATACCAACGGTATCATCACCGTCAACGGTCACAGCTATGAAGACCCCGCCAAGCAGACCGAAAATACCAATTTCGCCTTGCTGGTGAGCAAGCATTTTTCCGAGCCCTTCAAGGATTCCAATGGCTACGGCGAATCCATTGCAAGGCTTTCCAATATGCTGGGCGGCGGTGTCATCGTCCAGCGCTTCGGTGACCTGGTTCGCGGCCGCCGCTCCAATGCCAAGCGCATGGAGGAGAGCTTCGTCACACCTACCTTAAACGCCACCGCAGGCGATTTGTCCCTGGTGCTGCCCAAGCGTATTTTGGACGGTATCATCGAGATGATTTACGCGCTGGACAAGATTGCCCCCGGTACTGCAAACGATGATACCCTGCTCTACGGTGTGGAGGTCAAGTTCTATAATATGGAAGTGAAGGTAAGCGATAAACTGGAGGCCAACTACCCCGGCCTGTACATCATCGGTGACGGCTCCGGTATTACCCACTCCCTGTCCCATGCTTCCGCCAGCGGCGTGTTCGTTGCAAGAGAGATTCTGGGGGATTAAAGTATGAAAAACATGGACAAAAAACGCCTGATTCACACACTCATATATCTGGGAATTCTGATTGCGGCCAGTGTAGGCAGTATCTTCACGGGATTGTTTGATTCCCTGCCCCAGCTGATGGAGGGAATTCGGGTGTCCCCCGGTGCCATCATGCAGGTGATTGTCATGGCGATGCTTGTTCTGGTGCTGCAGAATCTGATTGTGCTGGTGCTGAGCTGCCTGAAGCCCAAAACCCACCGCGGCTCCACGCTGGTCACGCTTATGAGCAGCTTTATGAAGTACTTAGCTGTCATTCTGATTATCTGCTGGGGTCTGACCATCCTGGGTGTGGATGTGGGCACGGTTGCCGCATCTGTGGGAATCTTAGCTCTGGTTGTCGGCTTTGGCGCGGAGAGCCTCATTGCCGATGTGGTCACCGGTGTGTTCATGCTCTTTGAAAATCAATATAATGTGGGTGACATTGTGGAGGTCGGCGGCTTCCGCGGCACGGTGCGAAATATCGGCGTGCGGGCAACCGTCTTGGAAGACAGCGGCGGAAATGTGAAAATTATTTCCAACTCCAATATGACGGATATTCTGAACCGCTCCAACCGTACCTCCCGCTCCATGTGCATCATCGGTGTGCCCTACGAGCTGGATTTGGAAGGTTTTGAGGAGAAAATCCCCGATATTTGCCGGGAGATTTATGAGAAAAACAGCGGCCTTTTCAAGTCCGCACCGGTGTATCTGGGCGTGGAGAGCTTGGGCGCATCCAGCGTGAATCTGCAGTTTGTTGCCGAGGTGGAGGAAGCCGATATTTACAACGGCAACCGCAAGCTCAACCATGATTTGCTGATTGCCTTCCGCAAAGCCGGAGTGGAAGTTCCCTTCGACCAGCTGGATGTACATAATAAGTAAGTATGGAACATGAATTTCAGCTTCCGCTTCCCGAGTGGGAGCGGCGCGCCCCGGAGATAAAAATTCCCCCCGGGGAATTCTCCAGCCCTAAGCAGCCGGTAAAAAAGGAAAAAACCGGTCGGCTCAAGACGGCTCTGCTGACAACGGTTGCCGCCGTGGCAGTCGTGACGGCGGCACCGCAGTCGGGCTATACCGGCCCTGCCGCATGGGAGTATCTGGAAGACCATCCCGTGGCCTACTACGCCCAATCTCCGGAGGAGGCCGAGGCGCGTATTGAGCAGGAGCTGTGGTATGAGATTTTCGGCACCCTGGGAGATTATGTCGCCCCCTGCTATGGGATGTTCGGCAAGGGCGATGAACCCACGGATGCTTTCCGCGAGGCAGTAAAGGTGCAGCCGGAGTATCACGAAAGCGGTTATCTGGGTCTTCCCTACTATACCTTCACGGTTGACCTTCCGGACGGACAGGGAAAGGACGGCAGGGACTTCTTTGAAGGCACGGTTCCCCTGCTGGAGCACCCGACGGATGTCGTATTTGCCTATGGCGATTGGGACTCCGAGCGGGATATCTATGATTACACGAATGTCACTTATGCTATCCTGCACGGGCAGGACAGCTTTGAAAAGAAGGGCATGACTTTTCTCGCATTCCCCTATATTGGGAGGGCATATTGGTGTCATGTCTTTGGCAACGGAGCATCGATTGTAGGTCAGTTTGAAATGGACGGGGATTGGCTCAAGCATGTGACCACGGAGCACAGCTGCGACGCAGGAGAACTCGAACTCAGTTATTTGCTGATTGACGATGGAGCGACCTTGTACCATCGGCTGATTCAAAAATGAAAATCGACACATCGTCAGGTGTGCGGGTTGCCTTGCACAGATAGGGAGGCATGAATTTTGTCCGAACGCATTGTCGGAATCCTCATAGAGGGATTCTGGAAAATCTTACTTGCCAGTATTCAGGTGACCATTCCGCTCACCATTCTGGGCTTTACCTTCGCCATGGTTATTGCATTGGTCATGGCCATGGTGCAGTATGCCAATGTGCCGGTGCTGCGCCGCATTGCAAGAATTTATATCTGGCTGTTTCGCGGCACGCCCCTGCTTGTCCAGCTTTTTCTGGCGTACTACGGTCTTCCCAAGGTGGGCATCACCATGAATGCCTTTCCCTGCGCCGTGCTGGTGTTCTCTCTGAACGAGGGTGCCTACTGCGCCGAGACCGTCCGCGCGGCACTGGAAGCCGTGCCCGCAGGGCAGATGGAGGCGGGCTACTGCGCAGGACTTAATTATTTGCAGATTATGTACCATGTGGTGTTGCCCCAGGCATTCCGCACGGCCTTCCCGCCCCTTTCCAATTCCGTCATTGCCATGCTCAAGGATACTTCGCTGGCGGCGGAAATCACGGTGGCGGATATGTTCATGTCCGCCCAGAAAATTGTGGGCAGAACCTATGAGCCTTTGTGGCTTTACAGCGAAGTGGCGCTGATTTACTTAATGTATTCCACTCTGCTTACCGTCCTGCAGGGCTACATGGAGAAACGCCTGAGCAGCTATAATACCCGCACTTCCGAGAAGGAGGCGGTATGATGGAAATTCTGAATATAGCGAATCTTAAAAAATCCTACGGAAGCCGCGAGATTCTGAAAGGTGTGGATTTGCAGGTTTCCAAGGGGGATGTGATTGCCGTTCTGGGTCCCTCCGGCAGCGGAAAGACCACACTTTTGCGGTGCCTGAATTTCTTAGAGAAGAGTCAGGGCGGTACCATGCAGTTCCTGGGAAAAACATACGACATGGCGCACACTCACGGCAGAGCTGTCGCGGAAATCCGCCTGCATACCGCGTTTGTATTCCAGAACTACAACCTTTTCGCCAACAAGACGGTTCTGGACAATGTAACCTTGGGACTGCGCCTTGCCCGCAAGTGCCCCAAGGACGAAGCAGAGCGCATCGGTATGGAGCTTCTGTCCAAGGTGGGGATGGCGGACTACCGGGACTACTACCCCATCCGTCTGTCCGGCGGCCAGCAGCAGCGCGTGGCCATTGCCCGGGCGCTGGCGGGAAATCCCGACATTATTTTCTTCGACGAACCCACCTCAGCCCTTGACCCGGAGCTGATTGGAGAGGTTCTGTCCGTCATGCGAGAGCTTGCCCGGGAGGGCTGCACCATGGTGGTGGTCACCCACGAATTGAACTTTGCCCGCAATGTGTCGAGTAAAGTCATCTTTATGGAGGATGGAAACATTGTGGAGAGCGGGGAATCCAAGGAATTCTTTGAAAATCCCAAACAGGCGCGCACTCGCGCATTCATCAGTAAAATCGGTTCACAGCATGAACTGTAAATAACCCCTAAGGAGAGGATTAAAATGAAAAAATTAACTGCACTACTGCTTGCTTTGACCCTGCTTTTGGCGTTTTCCGCCTGCGGTGCAAAGCAGGAAAAGGATTTGCTTGCCACCATCCGTGACAAGGGAACCGTCACTGTTGCCATGGAGGGCAACTGGGCACCCTGGACCTATGAGGATGAGGCAGGCAACCTGACCGGCTTTGAGGTGGATGTTGCCACCGCCGTTGCCGAGAAGCTGGGCGTAAAGCCTGAGTTCGTCACCGGTGAATGGGACGGCCTGCTTGCCGGTGTTCAGGGCGGACGGTATGACCTGATGGCAAACGGCGTGGGCTATACGCAAGAGCGGGCGAAAGCCTACTATTTCAGCGATTTCTATGCCTTTAACCGCACCGCGCTGGTTGTCCGCGGGGATAACAACACCATTCATTCCCTTGCGGATTTGGCGGGCAAGACCACCTGTAACTCCGCAAACTCCACCTATCAGCTGCTGGCCGAGAGCTTCGGCGCTACGGTCAAGGATGTGGAGACCCTGGACGGCACCATTGAAGAGCTTCTGGCGGGCCGCGTGGATGCCACCCTCAATGCCGAAGTATCTATCAATGACTATCGGAAGGAAAAGCCCGATGCCGACATTAAGATTGTGGCCTTTGACTCCGATGTGGAGCAGGTGGGCATGATTATGCCCTTTGGCGAAAAGTCCGCATCCCTGCGCGATGCCGTGAATCAGGCACTCGGCGAACTGCGCACGGAAGGAAAGCTTGCGGAGATTTCCAATAAGTACTTCGGAATGGATATTACGAACGAGTAAGGCATCAGGCATCAGTTGTCAGTGATGCACAATCCAAGACTTCCCCAAGGGCTGCCGCCGCAGCGGCGTGCAGAGCGAAACCGGGCGAAGCCCGGCTCCCGGCGCGGAGCGGAAGGCTTGGCTTGCGGGGGACAATGAAATGAATACAACAAAAGCCCACTCCGTTCGGAGTGGGCTTTGAGACTGTCAAAAAAGGTCGGTCATTCCGAGGGAGCGTTAGCGACCGTGGTGACCGAAGGGAATGCAAAGCTAATTCGTTTTCCAAAATGTTTCATTTTATACCGAATTTGGATAAAATTGTAGGGTTTAGGATGCGGATTGCCACGACCATTCTGCGGAATGGTCTCGCAATGACCTCCTATTTTAGGTTTATCGACAATCTGAAAGCCCACTCCGTTCGGAGTGGGCTTTGCTATTAAGTGTACCGATACCGAGCAAAATACATCGGGTAACGACTATCTGCGCACCGTGTACGCGATATCTGCGGGCATTGCCCGCCCGAGCAAAATACATCGGGTAACGACTATCTGCGTACGGCGCACACGATATCTGCGGGCATTTCCTGCTTAGCCGAAGACGCTCAGCAGGAAACCGGCAGCGATGGCGGAGCCGATAACACCGGCCACATTGGGACCCATTGCATGCATCAGCAGGAAGTTGGAGGGGTTGGCCTTCTGACCTTCCTTGTTGGCAACACGGGCAGCCATGGGAACGGCGGAAACACCGGCGGAACCAATCAGGGGGTTAATCTTGCCCTTGGTAGCGGCGTACATAACCTGACCACCCAGCAGACCACCGGCGGTGGAGATGCCGAATGCCACAACACCCAGAACGACAATCTTCAGGGTCTGTGCAGTCAGGAAAGTGGAGCCGACCATGGTGGAACCCACGGCGGTGGACAGCATAATGGTGACAATGTTCATCAGAGCGTTCTGAACGGTGTCGCTCAGACGGTCGGTAACGCCGGTCTCCTTGAACAGGTTACCCAGCATCAGGCAGCCAATCAGAGGAGCGGTGTCGGGCAGCAGCAGAGCCACGAACAGGGTGACCACGATGGGGAAGATAATCTTCTCGGTCTTGGAAACCTGACGGGTCTGAACCATCTTAATCTTTCTCTGCTCGGGAGTGGTCAGCAGATTCATAATGGGGGGCTGAATCAGAGGAATCAGTGCCATGTAGGAGTAAGCTGCCACAGCGATTGCGCCCAGCAGGTGGGGAGCAAGCTTGGAGGTCAGGAAGATGGCGGTGGGGCCGTCAGCACCACCGATGATGCCGATGGAAGCAGCCTCGGGGCCGGTGAAGCCCAGAATAATAGCGCCGAAGAAAGCGACGAACACGCCCAGCTGAGCGGCAGCGCCCAGCAGTAGGCTCTTGGGGTTACTGAGCAGGGGGCCGAAATCGGTCATAGCGCCCACGCCCATGAAAATCAGGCAGGGGTACAGGGAGGTCTTAACGCCGATATAGAAAATATCCAGCAGACCGCCGTGGCGCATGATTTCGCCGTAGCTGTGATAGTAGGGAGAGGAGGCATCCATGAAGTTTGTCCACAGCTCCTGAGTATACAGACCTGCATTGGGCAGGTTGGTAAGCAGGCAGCCGAAGGCGATGCCCACCAGCAGCAGCGGCTCAAACTTCTTCACGATAGCCAGGTACAGCAGCACACAGGCGATGATGAGCATCACCAGGTTCTGCCAACCGTTTGCGGAGGTAAAGCCGGTAATGATTGCGGCAAAACCGGATTTATTCCACAGGTTCAGCAGGATTTCACCAACATTCATTGGGAGCCCTCCTTAACCGATGACGACCAGAGGTGCACCGGTATCCACGGAAGAACCCTTGCTGACGACGACCTGAGTGACAGTGCCGTCCTTGGAAGCCATGATTTCGTTCTCCATCTTCATAGCCTCCAGCACGCACAGCACATCGCCGGACTTGACCTTCTGACCCTGAGTCACATTGACTTTCAGGATGGTGCCGGGCATGGGAGCGGTGACAGCCTCACCGGCGCCGGTCACAACGGGAGCGGCAGGAGCGGCGGCAGGTGCAGCAGCGGCTGCAGGGGCAGCGGCAGGTGCGGCAGCAGCGGGAGCGGCAGGAGCGATGGCTTCATACTCATCCAGCAGCATAGCCTGACCTGCTTCAACCTCGACTTCGTAGACGCGGTTGTTCAGAGTCACTTTATATTTCATAATTACTTAACCTCCTTGATGGAAATGAAGCGCAGCTCATTCAAGGGCTTGCCCATCTTGTCGGCCACGATGGCCATAATCATAGCGGCGGTCTTGGGCTCCACATCATGCAGAGCAAGCTGACCGGCGGTGCCGGGAGCCTTGGGAGCCTCGGGCGCGGGAGCGGCGGGAGCAGCGGCGGCAGCAGCTTTGGCGGCAGCGGCCTTCTTATCCTTGGCAACGAAAATGTTGCCCATAATCATGACCACGACCATCAGCAGGCAGATGCCGAAGAAAACCACGGCATAGCCCAGCAGTGCCAGAACGCCGGCAGCACCAATAGACAGATTTGTCATCGTGTGCCTCCTTATGCCTCGGTGATGGTGTAGGTGACCTTGTTCTCTTCCTTAGCCTTCACACCCTCGAGATACTTCTTGGCCTGATCGGGGAAGCAGATATAGCTCATCACATCTTCCTCGCTGCGAGCCAGATCGCCCAGAGCCTCGGCGGCCTTCTTGAAGTCCTCACCGGTGCGCTTGCTGTCCTCGATACGGCAGTCAACAGCGGCTTCCATGCCGGCCTCGGCCAGAATCTTCTTCTGCAGGTCAGCATCCACGGGAGCGGGGAACTTGCCGTACTCGCCCTTCAGGTAGGACTTGATTTCCTTGGAAACATTCTTGTAGCGAGCGCCGACCAGGACATTGGTAACAGCCTGATTGCCCACCATCTGGGACAGGGGGGTGACCAGAGGAGGATAGCCCATATCCTTGCGGACAGCGGGAATCTCAGCCAGAGCGGCATCGAACTTATCCATAGCCTTCATATCGGTCAGGTTAGCAATCATGTTGGACAGCATGCCGCCGGGAACCTTGTAAACCAGAGCCTGAGCATCGGTGCCCATGGACTTGGGATTCAGGGTCTTGTTGTCGATGTACTTCTGCTTGATGGGCTTGAAGTGGTCGTTGACCTTGTTGATGACCTCTTCGTCCAGACCGGTCTCGATGCCCAGCTCACGCAGTGCGTAGAAGATGGACTCGGTAGCGGGCTGGGAGGTGCCGTTGGAGAAGCAGGGGGGGGCGGTGTCGATGATGTCCACGCCTGCATCGATGGCCTTCATGATGGTCATGTAAGCCATGCCGGTGGTGCAGTGGGTGTGCAGAATCAGGGGGATGGTCACGCCTGCATCCTTAACGCCCTTGAACAGAGCCTCGGCCTCGGCGGGGCTCATGGTGCCTGCCATATCCTTCAGGCAGATGGTGTCGAAGCCCATGCCCTGCAGCTCCTTGCACATCTCGGCGTACTTGGCGGGGGTGTGCACGGGGGACTGGGTGTAGGAGATACAGCCGGAAGCCACGGTACGGTCGTTGGCGTACTTCTTGGTAGCCTCGAGAGCGGTGGCGATGTTGCCGAAGTCGTTCAGAGCGTCGAAGATACGCAGCACATCAATGCCGTTCTTAATGGACAGCTCCACAAACTTTTCAACCACATCATCGTGATAGTGCTTGTAGCCCAGCAGGTTCTGGCCACGCAGCAGCATCTGCAGACGGGTGTTGGGCATCAGAGCGCGGATGTTGCGCAGGCGCTCCCAGGGATCCTCGTCCAGGTAACGCAGGCAGCTATCGAAGGTAGCGCCGCCCCAGCACTCGACGGAGTAGTAACCGGCCTTGTCCATGGTGGGGAGAATCTTCTCCATGTCGGCATAGGGCAGGCGGGTAGCCATCAGAGACTGGTTGGCATCACGAAGGACGGTTTCGGTAAATTGGACTTTTTGAGCCATAGTATTAAAACCTCCGTAAAAAGATGAAGTTGCAATGAATGGGAAAATCCCCGAGGACAAGCATTTACGATTGTAGGACAGGGGTTTACTCCTGCCGCTGTGCACACCGGGAAAACTTATTGCGTTTTTTCCGGGCTGCGGGGGGGGGTACCAAACCCGATGCCGCCGGAAGGAGCAAGCCCCTTCCCTACGGTACAGCTGCTTGCCTTAGCGGATTCGCCCACTCATTGCGTGGGATTCCTCCCCCGCTTATGCGGGGGAGGAACAGAAAACACAAGTGGAAATTACTCAGCCTTGGGGCCTGCGGCGACCAGAGCCTTGCCGGCCTCGTTGCCGGTGTACTTGACGAAGTTCTTGACGAAGCGGGAAGCCAGATCCTTGGCCTTGGTCTCCCACTCGGAAACATCGGCGTAGGTGTCGCGGGGATCCAGAATGCCGGAGTTCACGCCGGGCAGCTCAGTGGGAACCTCGAAGTCGAACATGGGAATCTTCTTGGTGGGAGCCTTCAGGATATCGCCGGACAGGATGGCGTCGATGATGCCGCGGGTGTCGGGGATGGAGATACGCTTGCCGGTGCCGTTCCAGCCGGTGTTGACCAGGTATGCCTTGGCGCCGCTCACTGCCATCTTCTTAACCAGCTCTTCTGCGTACTTGGTGGGGTGCAGCTCCAGGAAAGCCTGACCGAAGCAAGCGGAGAAGGTGGGGGTGGGCTCGGTGATGCCGCGCTCGGTGCCGGCCAGCTTTGCGGTGAAGCCGGACAGGAAGTAGTACTGGGTCTGCTCGGGGGTCAGGATGGACACGGGGGGCAGAACGCCGAAAGCATGAGCGGGCAGGAAGATAACATTCTTGGCAGCGGGGCCTGCGGAGACGGGCTTCACATTCTTGACAATCTTCTCGATGTGGTCGATGGGGTAGGACACACGGGTGTTCTCGGTGACGGACTTGTCCTTGAAGTCGATGGTGCCGTCCTCGGCCACGGTGACATTCTCCAGCAGAGCGTTGCGGCGGATAGCGTTGTAGATGTCGGGCTCGTTCTCCTTGCTCAGGCCGATGACCTTAGCGTAGCAGCCGCCCTCGAAGTTGAAGACGCCGTTGTCGTCCCAGCCGTGCTCGTCGTCGCCGATCAGCAGACGCTTGGGGTCGGTGGACAGGGTGGTCTTGCCGGTGCCGGACAGGCCGAAGAAGACAGCGGTGTTCTCGCCGTTCATGTCGGTGTTGGCGGAGCAGTGCATGGAAGCGATGCCCTTCAAAGGCAGGTAGTAGTTCATCATGGAGAACATACCCTTCTTCATTTCGCCGCCGTACCAGGTGTTGATGATAACCTGCTCACGGGAGGTGATGTTGAAGGCAACGCAGGTCTCGGAGTTCAGGCCCAGCTCCTTGTAGTTGGCAACAGTAGCCTTGGAAGCGTTGTAAACAACGAAGTCGGGCTCGAAGTTCTTCAGCTCCTCCTCAGTGGGGATGATGAACATATTCTTGACGAAATGAGCCTGCCAGGCGACTTCCACGATAAAGCGGATAGACATGCGGGTATCCTTGTTGGCGCCGCAGAAGGCATC
>JAZRVX010000210.1:0-4242 GCA_045599455.1 Faecousia sp.
ATTCTCCAGATGGGTCACCAGCTTGTAGTCCGCCGGAGGCAGGGCGGGGAATATTCCGCCGTACTGGGCTTCGTCGATGGCCGACTGCTTATGCTCAATGCGCACGCCCATGGCAAAGGGTTTCGGCTCCATGGGAATGCCAAGCTCATGCAGGGTCTCAAAGGTATCCCGGGCGCTGTGGCCGATGGCAAGGATGCACTTATCGCACGGAAATTCCTCCCCGCTTGCCAGTTTCACCCCGGTTAAGCGGTCGCCGATGCGCACAAACTCGGTGACCTGAGCGCGGAAGCGCACCTCACCGCCAAGATTTTCAATGGTTTTGCGGATGTTCTGCACCACGGTAAGGAGTACATCCGTGCCCACATGGGGCTTGGCATCGTAGAGGATGTCTTCACAGGCTCCGGCCTTCACCATCTGGCTCAGCACCCAGCCGATGCGCACATTATTCACGCCGGTGTTCAGCTTGCCGTCGGAGAAAGTGCCCGCGCCGCCTTCACCAAACTGGACATTGGACACGCTGTCAAGGTCGCCGCCGTCAAAGAATGCGCGAACCTTCTCGTGCCGGGTGACGGCATCGTCGCCCCGCTCCAGGACGATGGGCTTCTGCCCCGCCATGGCTAAGATGAGCGCCGCGAACATTCCCGCAGGGCCGAAGCCAATCACCACGGGGCGGTGTCCCACAAGAGGCCGCTTGGCCGGGGGACGGTAAAACTGAGTCGGGGCAGCACTCGCCCGCTTATTGCCGCATTTTTTGAGCACTTTTCCCTCGCTGCCCGCAACCAGCACATCCACGGTATAGCACACCTTTACATCGGGCTTTTTGCGGGCATCGATGGAGCGGCGCACGATGGTCAGCTTGCGAATCTCCGAGGGGCTCAGGCGCAGGGCGCGGGCAGCCTCAAAGGTCAGCTGGCCGGGGTTATGCTCCGGGGGGAGCTGAATATCACGAATCCGAATCATAAGCACTCTCCTGCGTGCGCTCCTGCACATCTGCCGGAACTCCACGCCCACTGTAAATTATAGCCGCCGCAGTCACCGTCCACATCCAGCACCTCGCCGCAGGCATAGAGCCGGGGACTTAGGCGGCTTTCCATGGTGGCAGGGTCAAAGTCCGCCGTTTCAATGCCCCCCGCGGTGACCTGGGCACTGTCCATGCCCAGCGGGGCGGTCAGATGAACGGTTAAGGCTTTCGCGGTCTTCGCCGCTTTCGACAGCTCAAAGTCTTCCAGCTGCTTCATGGGGGCATAGCCGGAAATCCCCGCTTCCTTTACTAAAATTTTCCCCAGACGGTTGTGGGTAAGGCCGGTGAACAGCTCCTCCGCGGGAAGATTCCGTTCCCGTCTTCGCCGTAAATAATCCAAAATTTCACCCTCGCTCAGGTCGGGCAGGCAGTCAAGGCACGCTTCCCACTTTCCCCTCTCGGCGCACACATCCCGGGAGATTTCAAACATCACGGGGCCGCTCAGCCCCAGCTCGGTGAACTGGATTTCTCCCCGGCTTTCGGCATAGGGATTTCCGTCCCGAGTGATGGTGACGGCGCACTCGGCGCGAACGCCCTTGAGCGCGGGAAGTGCCTGCCAGTCGGACTGAATCTGCACAAGGGCGGGGCGCAGTCGGGTACAGCGATGCCCCAGAGATTTGAGAATCTGATAGCCCGACAGCGTGCCGCCCAGTTTGCTCCCGGCGATGCCGCCGCAGGCCACGATTACAGCATCCACCGGGAAGCTTTCACTTCCTTCAATGCGGTAGCCGTCATCGGTTTTCCTGACCTTTGTTACCTCAAAGCCCGTGTAGAGGGTGATATTCTCCCTTTGCAGAGCAAAGCGCAGCACATCCACTACGGAACCCGCCTGATTGGAATAGGGATAGATTTTGCCCGAGGCCTCCGCCACGGTGTAAAGGCCGAGGGATGCAAACCACGCAAGGGTCTGCTCCGGTGAGAACGCATTCAGCGACGGGACGGAGAAATTCTTATCCACTCCGTGGTAGTGGCCGTCCGGGGCATGGAGGTTACTTAAATTACAGCGGCCGTTTCCGGTGGCGCTGAGTTTGCGCCCCACCCGCGCCTGCCGCTCGAAGAGCAGAATGCTGTTGTGGGGATTTTCGGATGCAGCCAGCGCGGCCGCCATGCCCGATGCTCCCGCGCCGATAATGCCGATGACCATGGGGAACCTCCTGAGAATGATACTTTGCACAGTTGGAGAAACCGGTCAAAGCCTCCCCTTGGAAAGGGGAGCCTTTGCGCGCCCGGTTCGTTACTGAGCTAAACAATCCTTTCCCCGATTATACCGCATTTGCGTCCTCTGCACAAGAAAAACTTCTTTCCTTGTTTGCTTTCCTGTGCTATAATGCAATTTGGTGATACATTTGGACAGAAGCAACATTGAAAAAATCGCCAAAACAGCGGAAGACCGTCTGCTCCTTGCCAAGCTCTGGGACAAGATTTCCGCCGGAATGCGGCGCAATATCGTCGCTTCCACCTGCTTCCTGACCCCCAGAGAGCTGGAAATGGCGCGTTTCCTGTTTGGGCAGCCCGACGGACTGCACAGCTTCGGCGGCTACGAGGACGCCGAGCGAAAGATGCTGGTGTACCTTCCCGACTATCTGGATGAATCCGCACTGACGGATGAGGACAGCCCTTTGGCATGCCTGCGGGCAACCTATTTTGAGGGCGACACCCCCTCCCACCGGGATTTTCTGGGGGCGCTGATGGGCGCGGGCATCGGGAGGGAAACCGTGGGCGATATTCTGGTTTCCAAGGGGCAGTGCGATTTCTTCGTGACGAAAGAAATCACCCCCTATGTTCTCGACTCCTTCTCCGGCGCGGGCAGAACAAAGGTGCACATGAGCCGTGTTCCCCTTAACGAAGTTGCCGCCATAGAACCGGAGGTTAAGGAAATCAAAGACACCCTTGCTTCCCTGCGGCTGGACAGCGTCATTTCCTCCGGCTTTCGCATCGGAAGGCACTTGGCATCCCAGTATGTAACCTCCGGCAAGGCCGCCATCGATGGTCTGCCCTGCGAAAAGCCCGACAAAGAAGTCAAGGAAGGCCAGCGAATTTCCGTCCGGGGACTGGGCAAGATTCGGCTGGCAAGCATTAACGGCACAACCAAGAAAGACCGCATTTCCGTGACGATAGAAAAGTAAGTTTAAGGAATCTTTAACGGCTACGCGGTTAAAGATTCAGCCGTCAGGCAACAGGCTTCCGGCATCAGTTTTTGTGTGTGAATTAAAACGGTTTGCACCGATTTTATAGCCACTGATACCTGATGGCTGATGGCTGATGCCTGCGCACAATGTGCGCAATTTCGAAAGAGGTAACTATTATGACCATGAACGAAGTAATTGCCCGCATCAATGAGCTTGCCCACAAGGCGAAGGCCGAGGGCTTAAACGAAGAGGAGCTTAAAGAGCGGGACAAGCTCAGAAGAATCTACATCGACTCCGTGAAAGCCAACCTGATTGGCCAGCTGGAGAACACCTACATTCAGGAGCCGGACGGCACCAAGCACAAGCTGGGGCACAAATCATGAGCCTGAAAGACGAAATTGTGCACTACATCCCTGCAAACAAGCAGGAAGAAATGGACAAAATTGAGCTTCTGAAATGGCTAAATCAGGGTGACGGCGTCTTCACCCGCATGAATCCCGCCCACTTTACCGTGTCGGCATGGGTGGTTAACCGAGAGCGCGACAAGGTGCTCATGGTTTACCACAATATCTACAAGTCCTGGAGCTGGATGGGCGGCCATGCTGACGGCAAGCAGGATTTATTTCAGGTTGCCAAGCGGGAGGTGCAGGAGGAAAGCGGACTGGAGCACTTTACCGCCGAATACCCCGACATGATTTCTCTGGAAGTCCTCCATGTGCCGGGGCACGAAAAACGGGGACACTATGTATCCTCCCATCTGCACCTGAATGTGACCTACCTACTGGAGGCGGACGAAGAAGCCCCTATCCGCATAAAGCCCGACGAAAACAGCGGCGTGGCGTGGATTCAAGTAGACGAGCTTCCCCAGAAGGTCAGCGAAAGCTGGATGCTGGAGAGGATTTACAGCAAGCTGATAAAGAGAGCTTTAACGGCATAGCCGTTAAAGCTTAGCAGACTGTCAAAAAAGCCGGTCATTCCGAGGAGGCCGTAGGCCGACGTGGGAATCCGCACCTCCAAATATTGCGTTTTCATCCATTCTTTCGATAAAAAGTACAGTTTTAAGTACGGATTGCCACGACCATTCTGCGGAAT
>JAZRVX010000211.1:0-1048 GCA_045599455.1 Faecousia sp.
CCATCGATCCTCGATACAACGCTTGCGTTGTTCTTATCAGGCGCGCGTTTCTGCGTGCCGGATCGATTGGCTCTTATTCAGCCATTCCTTGGTCGGTCTGGATGGACTCGAACCATCGACCTCGCGCTTATCAGGCGCGCGCTCTAACCACCTGAGCTACAGACCGTTACTCTCATGGTTTCCATCCCAGTCATCCGCACATTCCCCTTCATCAGGTTTGACTCCGAGGAAGCGTGCTTCTCTTTGTCGGCGCCCGTGTTCCGGACGCTGGTGGAGATGATGGGATTCGAACCCATGACCCCCTGCTTGCAGGGCAGGTGCTCTCCCAACTGAGCTACACCCCCTTGTCAGGGTTCCTGTGCTTTCTTTTCAAAGACCATTTTCATGATCCCTGAAAATTGAACAACAAAAGATCCGTACGCACACCTCTGTGCTTCGCTCTCGTCTTTCCGACTCCGGAACGTTCGTGAAAACATTCCATGGTCTCCATAGAAAGGAGGTGATCCAGCCGCACCTTCCGATACGGCTACCTTGTTACGACTTAACCCCAATCATTGAACCCGCCTTCGACGGCTGCCTCCTTACGGTTAGCCCACCGGCTTCGGGCGTTTTCAACTTTCATGGTTTGACGGGCGGTGTGTACAAAGCCCGGGAACGTATTCACCGCAGCATGCTGATCTGCGATTACTAGCAATTCCAACTTCGTGCAGGCGGGTTGCAGCCTGCAGTCCGAACTGGGACGACTTTTATGGGGTTTGCTCCACCTCGCGGTATCGCTTCCCTTTGTTTTCGCCATTGTAGTACGTGTGTAGCCCAGAATGTAAGGGGCATGATGATTTGACGTCGTCCCCGCCTTCCTCCGTTTTGTCAACGGCAGTCCGTCTAGAGTGCTCTTGCGTAGCAACTAAACGTAAGGGTTGCGCTCGTTGCGGGACTTAACCCAACATCTCACGACACGAGCTGACGACAACCATGCACCACCTGTCTCGGAATTCCCCGAAGGGCACCCCAGCCATTACGCCGGGTTCTCCGGATGTCAAATCCTGGT
>JAZRVX010000212.1:0-34143 GCA_045599455.1 Faecousia sp.
GGAGATCAAGAACGTCATCCGCCTGTTCAAGACACAGGGCAGGGAGTTCTTCCAGGAGGCGAAGGAATGACCCTCCTCAACCCCAGAGACTACCGCATCCTCGGCATGATCAAGGACAACCCCGGCATCTGCAGGAGGGCCCTCGCCGACATGTACGGAGTAAAGCCGGAGTCGGCCAGCGTCGGAACCGCGTTATCTATCCTGAAGGACCGCGGATGCATAACCAAGGACCGCCACACTGTCGGAACCAAAACCTCGTTTTACATTACCATGAAGGGACAGAGGGTCCTCGACGCGGTCGCCGCATTGGAGGCGGTACTGTGACATCCCCCGTCACCCTATACATCCCCCTGCAGGACATATACATCGACGGCGACAAGGAACGCGCGGTCGTAACATTCCCCGACGGGGAAGTCGTCCTCCGGGGAATCGTGGCCGCCATGATCAACCCCGACAAGGCCGCGGTTATTCCCGCTCCCCACGTTCAGGAAGGAGGTGAGGAAGATGGGCAGTTTTGAGATCTGCCCCAGGTGCGGAGGCGAGGCCGCCGTCCACATCCACACAACCTCGGCAGGCGTCGCGGTCCTTTCGGGAAGGTGCGGAAATTGCGGAAGGTTGATCGCATACCGCCTAACCCCGGAATGGCCCAAGGAACATACAGTCCCGGAAGGGGAGCTTAAAGGGTGGGTCGTAACCTCCTGGGACGGAGACCGCGGAAGGCGCGTCCGCAGGTACCGCCTGGACGAGGAGGACCTGATGTGCCATCACGTCATCGAGTACGAAGAGACCCAGACATACTACACGGTCGAGGAGGTGAGGGCGTGAGCATGGCCGACGCATACAAGGACCTCGGTCCGGTGTTGAAGAAGAACGCCATCGACAAGTGCTGCGCAGCGATCACACAGGCCATAAGGGATGCCTACAGGAACCCATCATGGCAGGAAGCGAAGAAGACGATCGGAGACGCCATCTTTAACCTGGTCGCAACCCTTGACACGGAGCCCCTCGCATACGCAAGGGCCCTCGCCGAGGAGCTGAGCATCTCGCTGAACTTCTGCACCGCCGCCACCGACCTCGAGATCATCAACATCGAAAGGGAGACGGAAGCCATCCGCAATATAGCAAGGAGGGATGTCGCGTGAGCCTTCGCTACGCAGACCGCAAGGACGTCCTCAACGTAATAAGGGCCAACCCGGAAGGAGTAACGTCGAACGACGTCACCAAGGCCCTGTGGCCGGACAGGACCGGGTGCGACTACACATCGTCCCTCGATTGGACGAAGACCCAGATACAGAACCTCCGCAGGGCAGGTCTTATCGAAGGATCGGGACCCAAGTGCCGCAGCTACCTATGGAGGGTGAAGGCTTGAAGCAGCTCATAATCGACATGGGGGAGTACCAATACAGGCTCCTCCCCTGCCCGTTTTGCGCCGGAGAGAGCCAGACCCTAGAGGAGATCGACGAAGAAGATGAATGGCAACCCCCGAAGGTCGTCCTTAATTGCACCGGGTGCGGGGCGCAGCACTTCTCCGTCGAAGACCTCCGCGGGGACGACCCTCTCGACGAGGCCATAGAGGAGGTTATACACCTCTGGAACCGCAGGTGGATCGCCCAACCCGGACCATGTCCCAGATGCGGAAGCGAGGAAGTCCTCCGCGTAGTCGAGACGTACATCGGCGACGAAGGAACCCACCACAAAAAAGTCGGGTATTGTTGTGAAGGATGCGGAAGGGCAACAATCCCGGAAAGGTCGGAGTATCACGCCCTCCGCAATTGGTACACGGGGAGTGTAGCATGAACCTCGGTCAGAAATTCGCAGACCTCGAGGATGCGATCACCCGCATCTATTACGACTTGAGGGACATCGACCGCGACAGCCTCAGCGAGGAGGACAGGGAGATCCTGGTGGAGGCGTATGCATTGGCCGACATATACATGCAGGTCCTCACCGGCAACTCCACGTGGGAAGAAGGCCAGAAGCAAATGCGGGAGGTATTGGAGTGACCCCCGAACAATTGAACGCAGAACTTGAAAACACGATCCGCAGCATGCGCTCCGGGGCGATTTTTTCAACCAAGGACCTCTTCATATTTGCCCATATGGACGGCTGGCACCCGGAAGACATCGACCGTAATGTGCTGGCATTGGCCGTGGACAGAATCGCGGAAAGAGCACCGAAGCGCTACGGACACAACGACTACACGGTCTGGGTGGCACCATGATCCGGTGCGCGCTATGCCGGCAGGAGGTCATGTCCCGCGATCGCAGATTTTTAATTATCAAGGACGCGGACGAAAAACCACTCGGCGGAGGAGACATCTGCCCGGTATGTTCGGAGAAGTTGAGAAGGAAGCTCGCCGGACAGACCAGGACCATAAACAACAAGGCAAAACACCACAACATACACGCGGTGCAGCGCCAGATAGTCCTGGACCTATTACGGGCCAACCCGGGATTAAACGCTCTTGAGATCACCGCGAAGGTCGACATGAGCTACGAAGCAGTGCGGTCGAGATTGAAGGACCTCGAGAGAGACGGAGCGGTCGAAGGCACCTGGGTGCAGGGAGAAGGAAGGCGGTGGTCCCCGATTTATCGGAAATGATAAGGAGATAAGACATCCGGAGAAACATGGCGATCGGAGGCAGGTGGCAGTTTGAGAGGTACCACACCAACATGCTCGCCCCAAGGCGGGAAATCATCATCCTCAACATTCTCCGGAAGAAACCCCTTAACGTTTGGGAGATCTGGACCGCGGCCCAGAAGGAGCGCCCACCGTTGGAATGGGACGACCTCGAGGACGCGATCATCTCCCTCGGAAAACAAGGACTGATAATCCGGTTGAAGGAGGAATAAAGATGGCAATCACACAGACAGACGTCGACAATATACACAATCTGGAAAAGTACCTGCGGGACGCACCCAGGTCCATCGGAGAGATGGCAACCCACTTAAACGTGAATCGGAGCACCGCGATAACCTACCTTGAGGTCATGACCAAGAACCCGAAGAGGTACCGCCTCGAATGCGCGGACCTTTCCGGTGTTGAGAAGAAGTGGGTGATTAATTGATAATCACCTCCCGTCGCGTCATTCTCGAGGACGCCCTCGGAAACCTTATGGAGGCGGCAATGGGCCTGGACACATTACGCAACCCCGGAAACGGAGAGGACGACAGGCGTCTCGAGATCACAATCGAAAGGATAAACGCCTGCGGGGACACGTTGGCCGAGTTGATCAAGTATGAGATGATCAAGGGGGCGAGCGATTGAGGGTCATTCTTATTTCATACACCGCAAGCCCGGAAGCAGTGGTCGCAGCCGCAGGACGCGGATGTTACAGCACAAGGTCCGCATCTGAGATATACTGCGATATCGACGGGGACGATGAAAGGATCGAGAAACAGCTCGAGATCATACACGGGTCCTGCCTCGAGCATGCCAATTTTACATTTTCGATAATCGGACTCAGCCGTGCGTGCACCCACCAATTAGTCCGCCACAGGCTCGCCAGCTTCAGCCAGCAGTCGCAGAGGTACACCAAGGTCAGCGACCGCGAGGTGTACGAACCCGGGTCCATCAAGGCCGACACCGACCGCAGCTACGTGTATTATAAGGCAATCGACGCGGCCTTTATCGCATACGAAGAGCTCCTCGAGAAAGGAGTCCCGAAGGAGGACGCCCGCTATGTTCTCCCGGAGAGCGTACAGTCCAACATAACGGTCACGATGAACGCCCGCGAACTTCTCCACTTTTTCGGCCTTCGCTGTTGCAGAAGGGCCCAGGAGGAGATAAGGGAGCTGGCCGACCAGATGATGAGGCTATGCAAGTGCATCGCCCCGCTTCTATTCAGGGACGCAGGGGCCCAGTGCGTACAGTTAGGGTACTGCCCGGAGCACAAATGCTGCGGAAGGGCCCCCAGGCTCATCGACATTAGAAACGCATGGATAAGAGAGACACCACGCAGGATGAAAGAAGAAATCGAACAGGAGGAAAAACAATGCTAACGAATGTAGGCGTATATTTGGACAAGATCGTCGCAAGCAGGATTATGCCGTTAAACGAGCTCGCAGTGAGAACAGACGACCATCTCAACGAATACCTCGCGACAGTAAACCGCAAGGAGTACATGACCGAAGAAGACAGGAAGAAAGCACTCGACACGCACCTCGAGTCCCTTTATCTGCCCATTGGGCACGAAGTAAATAAAATGAGCTTCGGAGAGGCAATCGAGGCCCTGAAGAAGGGAAAGAAGGTCGCAAGATGGGGATGGAACGGCCAGGGCATCTATATCGAGTTGCAGAGGCCCGACGAACACAGCAAGATGACTCAGCCCTACATCTACATGGTAACGACGGGACTCGTCACCGACAACCCCGACGCCGTTAAGGGGCTGGTCCCATGGGTGGCGAGCCAGACAGACATCCTCGCCGAAGATTGGAGGCTGGTCTGATGTTCAAGATCAAAACCACCACCGGCAACGAATACACCACGGAACACGACATCCTCCGCGACAGACTGACCCAATGGGTGCCGTGCGTAGATCCGGAAGGAAAACCCGCATACATCCACCTCAACGCCATAGAGCTCGTCGAGGAGATCACCGAGGCACCGCCGAAGAAAACCCCCAGGAAGAAGGTCGAGACAAAATGATCGACCTCCCCGCCTGCCCTATTTGTGAACAGGCCGACCAGGTCCGCCATGGGAGATATAACGCAGGAGCACACGCGGCCGCGCTCATGGATTGGAGGTACTACCTCGTCTGCGACCGTTGCAGAGTACGCGTCGAGACCAAGCGCGACATAGACTGCGGCACCATTTGGACGGGAGGCAAGGAATGACCGACCCCATGAGGGAGGCCGCTATGCAGCGCTTGAAGGCCAGCATAAACGCCAACCTCAAACCCCTCCCCTGCCCCTTTTGCGAGAGCGAGACCGTCGAGGCATTGGAGACCCCGAAGGCGCGGTGGTTTGTTGTTTGTTTGGACTGCAGAGGACGCACCGCAGAAGCAGAAGACAGAGGGAGAGCAATCCGCCTATGGAACGGAAGGAGGGCCCGGTGACCGAGGGACCTCCCTCATGGCCATCCGGGGCATATACGGAAGGAGAAGACGATGATCGAAATTATCGCAGGAATTGGAATCGGCCTCTGGGGAGCGTTAGCCGTTACGGTGGCAACGTTCCTGTACGCAAGGAAGCACGACCTCCTCGAGACGAAGCGTGACCGCTTCCTGAGAGGGGACATCGACACCGCCTATGAGCGCATAGAGGAACTCGAGTCGGAGATCAACAGCATGCAGAGCGCCCAGATGGACCTCAGTCTCCTGGTAAACAAGAGGCTGACGGAGATATACACGGCCCTCGAGACCCGCATGGCAGAGAAGGAGGAGTGATGGCAGATAACCGGAAGGCGGTCGCCAAGTACCTCGAAACCCACCAGGGCGCCTACATCCGCACCATCGCCACCGCGATGAGGGACAGCGGCACCATGAGCTGGAACACCGCCTACAAGACCATAAGCAGGATGGCGGAAGAGGGCTCGGTCACGATCACCGACACCAGGAGGAACACCGCATATGACGGAGGCGTCATCGCGCCCAACAAGCCCAGGAACAAACCCGTCAAGGCGGTGTGGCTGACCATCGGAGACGACGGAAGCAAACCCATCCAGGAGGACTAAGTCACGACATCCCGCAAGCTGAAGAGGGCCATGAAAGACCCGAAGAAGAACACCCAGAAGAAGAGAGACACCACCGGAGAACCGGAGGTCCTCGGCTTCTGTCCGTATTGCAGAATACTGAGCCCGACCCTAAACTCCGAGAAGAGGAGGATCGGGACCGTGTACAGGATATCCTGCATTTGCAGAGAGAGCAACGGAAAAACCATAACAAGCAGAAACAGAGAGAAAGCCATAAAGAAATGGAGAGAGCAAGATGTGGACTGAAAAGAACATGATCGGAAGGAAACCCGAGGAGCAGAAGGACATCCCCGGAGTACTACACGCAGAAGAGGTCCCTGCAGGCACCCTGCAGATCAACACCGAGAACATGACCAGGGAAGACCTCGAGAAACTGAAGGCAGCCATCGAGAAGGCAATGGGCGAGACCGCTCCCGTCCTTGAGGCAATGCCCGAACCCGGGATCCCGGAAACCGTCGAGGAAACCGAGACCGCAGAAGAGCCTGTCGACGCGATCAAGGAAGAAGAGAAGGTGGACGAAGAGAAGACCGAAGATGTACAGGAGGAGATCGTGGAGGTCGGCGGCTTCGGACTGAAGATGAAGGTCACCAGGAACGGGAACGAAATGCGCTTCACTGGCCTAAACTACGAAGCAGAGAAACCCGCAGAAAAGGCCGAAGAGCCCGAGGTGGTACCGATAGACCTCCCCGAGGAAGAAGAGCCCGCTGTGGCCCAGGAAGACGCACCTGTGGAGATGTCCGCCGACGAAGCAGAACCCTCCCCCTGTCCCTTCTGCGGTGCGCAGATCAAGCTGACCTACTACAAGAGGTGGCACGTCACCGGACACGACCCCCACTGCATCCTCTCCCCCAACTTCAACGTTGGAAAGACCAAGGAACAGATCATCGCCGCGTGGAACAGCAGGAGCTGGTGAACACCATGCCCGCAATAGTAATGAAGCCCTGGTCGGAGATCAAACCCTACGACAGGAACCCCCGCAAGAACGATGACGCCGTCGACGCGGTCGCCAACAGTATCCGCGAGTTTGGGTTTAAACAGCCCATCGTGGTCGACAGGGACCTCGTTATTATTGCAGGGCACACCCGGTGGAAAGCGGCCGCGAAGCTGAAGTTAAAGGAGGTACCCGTGATTATTGCCGAAGACCTCTCGGAGGAGCAGGCCAACGCATACAGAATCGCGGACAATTCCACCGGGGAACTCGCGGAGTGGGACCTCGACCTGTTGAGCAACGAGCTCGAGAACATAAGCTACGACATGGCAGACTTTGGACTCGATTTTATACAGGTCGGGGAAACGGACCCCGATGATGTAGAAGAGGTCGACGTCCCCGACGTACCGGAAGAAACCACGGCGGAAAGGGGGCAGATATACCGCCTCGGCGATCACTTCCTGATGTGCGGGGACAGTACCGACCCCGAAGACGTAAAAAGGCTCATGGCGGGGGGGGAAGCGGACATGGTCGTCACCGACCCACCATATAACGTCGATTACGCAGGTAAGAACGAAGCCCTCTCGACATTGGACAAACAAAACAGAATAACCCGCGAGATCGAGAACGACAAGATGAGCTCGGACGCCTTCGATGAGTTTTTGAAGAAAGCCTACCAGAACCTGAGCAACTCCCTGAAGGCCGGCGGTGCGTTCTACATTTGGTATGCCCAGAACAACACCCGCAACTTTTACCACGCCTTCGAGGACACTGAACTCGAGGTCCACCAAGCCCTGGTCTGGGTTAAGAACAACATCGTCCTCAGCCGTAGTGATTACCAATGGCAACACGAACCCTGCATCTACGGATGGAAAACCGGTGCCGGGCATTATTATGTAGACGACCGCAGCCAGCACACCGTCACGGAATACCCCGCCGAGAACGAGCTCAAGAACAAGACTCCCGCAGAGCTTCGGCAGATCATCCACGACCTGCTGCAGGCAGTACCCACCGACGTCCTGAAGGAAGACAAACCGCAGGTAAGCGAGCTACACCCCACCATGAAACCGGTTAAATTGATCGCAAGGCAGATCGCAAACAGCAGTCGCGTCGGAGAGACCGTCCTGGACCTGTTCGGAGGAAGCGGAACCACATTAATGGCAGCGGAACAACTCGGAAGGAAAGCCCGCCTTATGGAGTACGATCCCCACTACGTCGATGTCATTATCGCACGTTGGGAAGAATACACCGGAAAGAAGGCACAGCTGGTGAACGGATAATGGCCAAGGAAGACAACCTCCGTCCGTTCACGAAGGAAGACCATCCAAGCCGTGACGAAGCCGTGAAAAACGGCCAAAAAGGGGGCAAGAAGCGCGCACAAAACGCCAAGGCAAGGAAGGCATACGCAGAGCACCTGCGGGAGCTTCTCGACCTTCCTATGAACAGCGACAACAAGCCCCGGGACTTCTGCCGGAGCAAGAGCGCCGGAGACGTAAAGAACCACGGAGTGACGGTCGAACAGGCAACCATACAGGCCCTCGTAAACAAGGCCATGAAGGGGGACATAAAGGCTATCGAGCTGGTCCTGAAGATCACCGGACAAATGCCCGGAGACAAGCAGGAGGTCACGATCAAAACGGCAGACCCCAAGGACATGACCCTCGAAGAGCTCGCCAAGGTACTGCGGGAGGATTGAGTCGTTTTAAATATTCGGAGGATGATGAGAGAATAAGACCAGGGTGCCCCTTTCGGGGCTAAGTGGTTTTAGTTGAGGAGGATTAAGACCAACCTCAGCACCAAGAGGATATGGGCCAGAACTTCGAACTTTGAAGCCCTATCCTCTGACTTTTTGTCGGCGATTTTACTCACCTCCAGCCTTCGGATGCCCACCAAGGACCCAACCCTGATGGGCCTTTGTCCTCTGGATAATTATAGTATAGCATTATAGTATATAAACATGGTGCTACAAATTAAAACAACGGTTTAACAAATTGTAAAGATATTTATACTAAGACCAATTACAGGGATATAAGGAGACCAAAAACATGGCGAACAAGAAACTAAAAACCGTAACCTTCCCCTGCGAGATCACCAAAAGGGGCAATTCGAGCTACATCACGATTTTTAAGATCTATCAGGACATGCTCGGAGTAAGCGACGGAGACATCGTGAACGTAACCCTGACCGTACCGGAGGAGTACACCAACGATGGAGACCAGCCAGAACAGGAATGAGTTTAAACGGGAGTTTTTGAGGCTCTACGGAGCCAAAACCTCCCTCCATAATTTCGTCCTTTCCGCGATCATCGAAAGACGCGACGGATGGGTGGACGGAAAGCACATCGGGGAGATTTGCAACACCGTCCAGAATTTCCTCGAAAATTCCGAGAAGCACATCCTCTGCCTTTCAATCCCGCCAAGGCACATGAAGTCCGTCATTATTTCCAACGCCCTCCCCGCATGGTGGATATTGAACCATCCGCAGGATGAGTTAATGCTCGTTTCATACGGACAGAGCCTCGCAAGGGACAACCTGCGCGCATGCCGTCAGCTTTTGGAGGAGGACATCGTCCGCCGTATTTGGGGACAGCGCGAGGACGTTTTAAACAACGCAGACTCCCTGCAGCTCGCAGGGAAGCAGAACGGCCGTCCGAACCTGATCGCAAGCGGAGTGGGCGGACCATTGACGGGAAAAGGATGCAACATCCTCGTCGTAGACGACCCCATAAAGGACGCACAGCAGGCCGACAGTCCGACATACCGCCAGCGCCTTATCGATTGGTTCAACATGGTCGCCACGTCCCGTCTGGCCCCCGGCGGGAAGATCATAATAGTCGCCACCCGCTGGACATACGACGATTTGATCGCATACGAAATAGAGAACGTCCCCGAGGAAGTCATCGTCATAAACCACCCGGCCATAAGCGAGGAGGGAACCGCCCTCTGGCCGGAACGTTACACCGTGGAAGAGCTCGAGAGCAAGAGACGGATAATGGGATCCCGGAGCTTCGAGGCACAGTATCAGGGAAGGCCCACGCCGCTCGAGGGCGGACTGATCAAGAGAGAATGGATCCGGAAGGGACCGCCGATGAGCAGCAAGGCAATGCGGGTCCGTTATTGGGATAAGGCGGCAACCCACGATGGCGGGGATTGGACGGTCGGCTGTTTGATGGCCACCGAAGACGGCCAATACTGCATAGAGGACATCGTCCGCCTCCAAGGGAGCCCCAAGGAGGTACAGGAGACCGTCCGCAGGACCGCAGAGAGGGACGGAACCGACGTCCGCATTATGTTAGAGCAGGAGCCCGGAAGCAGCGGTGTCGATATAATCGACTTTTGGAGCAGACACCTCCTGCGCGGTTATTCCTTCAAGGGAGAGAAGGTCACCGGAAGCAAGGAGGCCCGTGCAGACGCTATGGTCTCCGCGATCGAAGCGGGGAACCTATGGATGGTAGAAGCACGGTGGAACCGCGAATTAATAGATGAGATGGCCAGCTTTCCCCTCGGAGCGCACGACGACCAGGTCGACGCATGCTCCGGTGCGTTTAGATCATTGGCAGCGAAAGGACGCGAGATGAAAGTCCGGTGGGTATAATTGCGAAAATCCCCCATTTCGCAATTATAAAACTCCTTAATTGCCGGTCCGCAATTAATCAATTAAGCACTTTTAGAACGGTAATAAATACCAGCCATATGAACAAAACACGCGGGGTTTTTGTTTATTTGGACGGTAACGTTTACCGTGGTTATTTATAGGTGAACGGCCATGGTGATATCAGCGGGTTAAGTAAAACCCCAGGAGACCAAAACAACATGTACGCACCCGAAGAACTCAGGACCCCCGAAGACTGCGACGCAGCACTCGAACACTTTTATAACAAGTACGAAAACGGAAAGATCAACGGCGCAACCTTCTCCATAATTCAGAAGGTCATCCGGGAGATCAGGACAGAGATGGAGGCCTGAAGATGAGACCCGACGAGACCTGGAGCCACGACAGCACCCTCAACCACACCATTATGGAGATGTTGATGGCGGAACTTGATCGCAGAAGCGGACAGGGAAACGACGCCGCCTGCCAGATCGAAGAACTCCTCCTCGGAGCCTTCCAGGCCACCGCCGACGGAGACGACGAGACCGCAGAGAAGCTGGTGAAGGAAGCGGTCGAGGTTATCACGTTCTACTGACGGACACGCTCCCGCCCACAGGGGCCCGGAAACGGGCCAAGGTGCCATCGAAGCCTCCACGGTGGCACCGACACACCTCCGAGGTCGGAAATTAAATTTTAAGAGCCCTTTCCGATTATTGTGGAACGCGGGTCTCACCTGCGAGGCCACCCCCGCGTGCTTATCAGACCACCAACCGAAACCGGTCACGCGGGGAATATAAGGTGCCCTTCGATTTTTAACCGTTCTTTAAAACACGCCCACAGAATTTTAAAAACATGTGGAACCCATTTAAACGGGAGAAAAAGAGCGAACCAGCACCCGCAAACACATCCGCAGCAGTCATCCTCGGACTGAGCGAGGAAAGCAACGGTGCAGGGTTTGCAGATTACGCAACGCAGATCGCACACGGACTCGCAGAGAACCCCTACGTCAACAAGGCGGTCGATGTACGCGCACACGCCGTCGCAATTCTCGATCCGGTCCTCTACGACCATAAGGGGGAGATCATCGAGGACAGGAAACATCCCCTCGCGCTTCTGTTGAAGAGGCCCAACCCCCAACAGAGCTGGTCCGAGTTCTGCTACGACCTCCAGAGCCACTACGCCCTGAACGGCAATGCGTTTATTTGGCTGAAGAAGGAAACCGGAAACATCAAGGAGATGCGTGCGATCCCGCCGTCCGCGATCACATACCTCACATCTAACAACCTTTTCGAGCCCGTAAGGCTGTGGCACATCAACGCAGGGAACGAGCAGATCGCGGTGGCACCGCAGGAGATGGTCCACATCCACACCATACTCGGGAACGACGGTATAATGGGAATCAGTCCCCTGCAGGCGGCGTCCCTTTCCATAAGGGCCCAGACCAGCGCACGCCAATGGAACACCGCCCTCCTGGACAACAGCAGCTGTCCGTCGTTGGCATTGACGACCGACGAAGAACTGACCGATGCGCAATTCGACAGGCTGAGCGCAAGCCTAGAAAGGCAGTACACAGGAACCAGGAACGCAGGAAAGACGATGGTCATGGACAAGGGGCTCCACGTAGAAGGCCTCGGAGCCTTCAACGCGAAGGACATGGACTACACCCAGGGAATAGTCCTGACCGCAAGAGAGATCGCCATCGCCCTCGATGTTCCCCCGGAGCTTATCGGAGACAGCACGAACAAGACCTACAACTCGATGAGCGAGTCTATAAGGCAGTTTGCCAACACGGTATGCAGTCTGGCGGACAGGATGTTTAACGCATTGACAAGAGCGATCGCAGGAAACTATCCCGACGTCGAGTGCATAAGCTACGACAGGCAACAGGTCGACGGATTGAGCGACAAGCCGTCCATGGCCGACATTACCGCGGCGGATTGGCTGACGATCAACGAGAAGAGGGACCTCCTGAGTTATCCCCCGGTGGACGGAGGAGACACCATCCTGACTGCCATGGGACAGGTCCCCCTCGCAGAGGTCGCCACGCCCATCGAGGACATGATCCCGGACCAGACCGAGGAATAAGATGGACTACCATCCCACCGGGATAAAGGCCCAGACGGAGGAAGAACCGACCGACAAGGAGCTCCTCCGCCTGGAACAGCAGTTAAGCATAATCCGGAACCGTTACGAAAGATGGCTCCGGGTGAAGTACCGCGTCTTATTGAAGAAGATCCGCGCCGAGTTGATCAAGAAAGGAGTGCCCACCGAGGAGGACATAACCGCCCTCGAGATGTACTACGAAGACCAGCAGACCAGCATCCTGACACGGTTTTATGAGACCATCTATCCCGAGTTTGGGTCCTTCATAATGGACGACGAGACCGCCAAGAGCTACGCCCCGCCCAAGCTGGAAATAAAGCGCCAGCTGAGCCTCGGCATATTGGCATGGATTAAGGAGACCGTCGGCGTCCACATTCGCATTATAAACGGGTATGTGCCCCCGTTGGACGACGTAAGGCAGATGGCCTGGGCCAGCGAGGGCGACCCGGTGAAGTTCAAGGAGGCCATGGACAAAAGCCAGATGTGGAGCACCACCGGAATGGAGGTCCGCAGCAGAAGGATCGCCGTCACCGAGACCACCATCGGCATGAATAACAGCATGGCGAAGACCAGCGAGAGACTCGCCATGGGCAGGGAGCGCATAAAGACATGGCACACGTCCGGACTGCGTAACGTAAGGGACAGCCACCGCAGGATGAACGGAAAGACGATCAACGCGGACGACTTCTACGAAGTACCGGTCTACGAATGGGTGAAGGGCGCCGGCCTCGTTGATACCGGAGCGGTAGACCTCATGAGGTACCCGGGGGACCACAGCATCCCCCCGCATGCTTCAAACGTGGTCAATTGTCACTGCTTCGTCACGTACAGATACAAAAAAGAGGATTGAGCGAGGGCCCTCTGCAACCCCCGCCCCGCCGTTATACGTATGTCCTAACCGCAAGCAGGCGAGCCGGGTGCCTCCCACCCAAGTGGTCCGTCCGCCCCCGGCCATAGCAGACAACAGAGACAATGCGGACCTCGGTTATAAATTCCGATAAATTAACCGTTCTTTAAATCGTATTCACCGAATTTTAAACACATGGCCGAACACAAGAACCTCTGCATAGAGGTTAAAACGGAAGGAGAATCGGGATCCTTCACCGGCGTCCTTTCTACTTACGATAACGTGGACCAGGCCGGAGATATCTGCGTTAAGGGATGCTACGCCAAGGACATCGCCCTAAACGGAAAGAAAAGACCGCTTCTGTGGCAGCACAATCCCAACGAGCCCATCGGCTCGTTTGAGATCACCGACACGGAGAAGGCGCTCGTTATAGCAGGCAGATTTAACCTGGATGTTGCCAAGGGAAGGGAAGCATATGCCCTCACCAGGAACGGGGACATTAACGGACTTTCCATCGGTTACGCAACAGAGGTCTGCAGTTATGACAGCGAAGGACACCGCCTCCTGCAGGAGTTGAAGCTCTACGAAGGAAGCGTGGTCACATTCCCGTGTAACACCGAAGCGACCCTCACCGCAGTTAAGGGAGAGAGCAAAATGGACGCGGACAAGATCGCAGACATCGAGAAGAGACTCAAGGCGTGCGAGGAAGAGCTCGCCAAGAGAGCCAAGGCAGACGAGGAAACCGAGACCGAGGAAGAGGAGAAAGAGGACTCCACGGAGCAGGAGACCCCCGGAAGCGAAGAGGCAGATGAGGAAGGACAGAAGGCCCTCCTCGCCGCCATCGAGCACCTGACCACCACCATTAAAACAAAGGAGTGAGAACCATGGAGATTAAAGAGATCGCAGACAAGATCGGCGCAATGGACACTGCCCTCGGGGAGTACAAGTCCGCCACCGCCGCAGACATTAAGAAAATCAACGACGCCCTCGCAGCACTTGAGGCAAAACAGACCGCAGGCGCACCCGAGGCAAACGCCGGAGGAGTATCCCCCGACGTCAAATGCATGATCGACTATCTGAGGACCGGAGCAATGGACAAGAAGGCCGCAGTCAGCCCTTCCACCACCACCAGCAACCCCTCCGGAGGATATCTCGCAATTCCTGACTTCCAGGCCCGCGTCGTCGAGAAGCTCAGGGAGGCATGTCCCCTCGTAGACATCGTCGAGAACATCCGCATTAACGGTAACGCAGCCTACCTCCCCGTCGAGGTAAACCCCCCTGTTTCCACCTGGAGGGCAGAGGCAGCAGCAACCGCACAACCCGCCGCAGGTGTTGAGCTTGAAGTCGCAAACATCGCCCTGCAGTCGCTCAGGACCAAGGTCCTCGTTTCCGACGAACTTCTCGCAGACAGCAACCTCGTCGGCATCGAGCAGTACCTCGTAAACAGCTGCAGCAAGCAGATGAGCAAGGCAATGGGTAAGGCCATCCTTTACGGAAGGGGAGCCCAGACCTACAACGAGCCCAACGGAATCGTCACCGATGACAAATTCGTCACCGTCGACTCCAAATCCAGCGGGGTTATTTCCGCAGAGGATATCTTCGATGTTATCGGAGCAGTCCCCTCCGACGCACTCAGCAACGCCAAGTGGGTCATGAGCAACGCCACCTTCATGAAGATCGCAAAGGCACTCGGAACCAGCGAGGTCGTCCAGCTTCCCATCTCCGAGAACATCAAACCCGCCATCTTCGGATATGAGGTCGTCTTCGCAGAGGTCGACAACGTCGCATCCGGTAAGGTCCCCGCCCTGTTCGGAGACTTCTATGCAGGTTACAAGGCAGTCACCGCAGGAGGCCTCACCTACAAGAGGGACGAATACTCCGCCGCAGACTACGGACAGGTCGCCGTCAGGTTCTGGACCAGGATCGGCGGACAGCTGGTCGACGAGAACGCAATCGTCGGTCTCAAGATCAAGGCATAAACGGAGCCAACGCAGGAGGGAGTCCCGGCCCCCCCTGTCTATCCATGTTACCAAGGCATTTTATCACCGGTCCCCGGGAGGGCCACCTTTAAACCGTTCTTTATAACGGCCGTTTTTGGTTTTTCAGGTATGCAAGCACTCGAGCCCGTAACAATTGCAGACGCTCGTGCCTTCCTGAGCTTGAACATACACGACACAGAGGAGGACGCACTCCTCGAGATGTTGATCGCAGGAGCAAGAGCAGAGGCGGAAACATACCTGCGTCGCCGTATTGCGCAACAGGAGGTCCGCATTATACACAGCGCCGGTCCGGCAATCGAGCTGGCAGACACCCCCGCCTTTATTCAGGAAGTCGAGTGGAGGAGGGGACTGCAGGACAGCGAGGACATAACCGCGTTATGTTCCCTTACCGAGTATAACGAATTGATCACACCCGCAGACAGGAACGGAATCCTGCGCATAACATACGTCTGCGAGGAGTACTGTCCCCCGCAGATCAAGAACGCCCTGCTGATGATGGTCCGCAACGCATACACCGACCGCAGCAGCGACCCCATGACCGAGGACATAAAGAGCATCCTCGCTCCCCACAGGGTGGTGCGCATTTGAGCCTGCAGGCCAACGGCGGGACGATCATCCGCATCGAGGACATGAAGCTCTACGCAGACCGCATTAAGCGCCTACAGAACCAGCTCCCCAGGTTGATGAGGGACAGCATAGAGGACGCACTGACCAACGGAGAAAGCGAGATCCTCGCGGACATTTGGAAACGCACACCGCAGTCCGACAGGGCCCGTTATGCCTTCCGGTATAAGGCCATCGGCCGCGGGGATTGGAAAAAGGACGGAAGCGGACTCAGGACCGGATGGAGGAAGAAGATCGGAGAAGACGAGACCGTCTCCGCCCAGGTCGGAATGGACAGACTCAACAGGCTCGACCAATACGGCCAGCAGAGATTAAGAAAGGCCGTCTTCGGAGGACAGGACACCTACGGCATTAAGGGAATGAGGGTCGCCACCGACAGGAGAAGCGCCCGCTTCGCATTGGTCGTCGACGACGTACCCTACGCACGCAGGATGCATGAAGCGATCAACATCGTCGATTATTGGAGCGGAAGCACCGACAAGGGAATCGGAGACAAGAGAGGACGCGGATGGTCCACGATCGGAACCGGGGCCAAGTTCCTGACCGACCCGGTGCAGGAGAAGAAGCTGGACATAAGGACAGACGTCCGCAACGCCCTCGCTTACAGGCTCGAGGAGGCGATGAGATGACCTCGGTGGCCGTTGATATTGCCAAGTTCATTAATGACCGTTTCCCGGGCCTTTCCGCATACGACCCGACCACATTAAACAACAGGACCGAGGGAGTCCTGGTGGAGCAGGACCCCAACACCGAGGTCGACATATTCCTGAACTACGAAAAGTGCAACCTTACCATAAGCGTCCGCGAGACCGGAAGAGGCAACAGGGGAACCGCGAAAGCCTACGACGATGCGGTCCGCATTTTCAACGCATTAAAACTCGTTCAAGACACGATCATAAACGGCACCAAGTACGACATCATAACCGCAGAGAGTGCGCCTTATGAGTTGTACGGAGGGTCGGATTATTCCATCTGGAAATTCACAATATCTGCAGAGAGAGCAACGGAGGACCTAACATGGCAATGAGGAGATACGGAAAAGGGGACCTGTGCGGAATCACCGCCCAGACCGAGAGCGCCTACGGAACCGCAAACGAGGACAAGACCCACATGGGAGTCATGACCGGGTTAAAGATTGATCCCGGAATAACCACCGAGGAACAGCCCGAGTGCGGAAGCAGGCTGATGGGCACACAGTACATGGTCGGAAGGGACTGCACCGCCAAGGTCGACCTGAAGATAAGCAAGGATGCGGAATGGCTGGAGTGGTTCAGATGGGCCCTCGGCACCGACGGAAAAGGCAACATTAGCGGACTGCAGAACACCCCAACCGGAAGAACCGTCCTCTTCAAGGTCGCACCGCAGTCCTACGACAGGCTCGCGGGGGCATACATCAACGACCTCACCATAACCAGCGACAAGATCGGTGCGCCGTTGAAATTCAGCGCGACCATTTATGCGAAGGAATACCAGGAGAACATCGACGCGGAAGGGGAACCCCTCGCGGGAGGAACCCCGCTGAGGAGCACCCAGGGATGGTCCTGCAACAACAGCGCCATCGGCACCATAAGCGCCGGGGATTGGAAGCTGACCATAACGCAGAACCTCGAGAAGGTCCCCGGAGCAGACGCCGACGAGATCACCAACGAGAGCGGACAGGAACCCTACATGGGAAGTCCCGAAATAACCCTCGAGATAACCACGCCCGCCAGGACGAGGTCCATCGACGCCCTACGCAACACCCTGACAACCGGTCTTATCTTCACCACGCAGATCGGCGGTCACGCGATCACCGTCTCCGGGGGAGTCCTCGAGACCGAAGGAACACAGAGGGCACGCGACCCGTACAACGAGACCATCACGGTGAAGGCCGCCAACATCACCATCGCATGAGGGGACCGCCATGGAGTACACCTACACAGACCTCATGACCGGAGAGGACGACACCGACAGCGGAACCTACTCCGCCATCGAGCTGGTCCACGAACACCAACGCCGGTGGGTATTGAAGACCGGCAGGGGAGCCATCGTCCTCCGCAGGATGCCGCTCAGGATGCAGAGGATTATCGAGGCATCCCGGAAGGCCCACGGGCCAAGGACCAGGGCACTGTTAAACGAGCTGGCAAACCTCCGTCCGTTCATGGAGGGTCTGCCGGAAGAGGAGATCGACCAGGAAACCCGCGAGAGGGCGATGGACCTCACCCACCAACTTATGCTGCAGGACCTCGCACCGCTCGGTGTCATCGTCACCCCCGAGTTAAACACGATCGAGGACTACGACGACCTCCTCCGCATGCTTACTCCGCAGGAGAGGATCGCCCTGCAGGAAGCGGTCGCGGAGATGGCAAGCGTCCGCCCCGCCTCGGAGATTGACACGACCCCTCTGGAAATCGCGGAGAGACTAGGGATAAACGAGATCCCCGAGGACATGATCAAGAACCTCACCGTGAGCCAGGCGGAATTTTTTATTAACCGCATTACGGAAGAGAGGAAGGCGATCGAACGCATGCAGAGAGGGAACAGGCCATGACATGGGCAGAGACCGCCCACAGCTACGGCGACGCCAAGAAGGTCGCCGAGATCACCACGAAGTGGATGGAGGAGCTCGGAGGGGACGAGCTCGCGGAGATCACCATGAAGGCGGCGCTCGCCTTCAACACGGTCGTGCAGGTAAGCAAGATCGCAGGCCTGGCGGGAACGATGATGGCAGCCAAGAACAGCTACCAGGAAGGCGCCGCCGCAGCCCTAACCGCAGCCAAGTCCGCCCTCGGTCCTCCCGGATGGGCGAACATAGCGCTGGCGGTAGGAGCGGGAGCAACGGCCGCAACGGTCACCGGAGCCATCTGCCACTATAAGCTGAAGGCAAACCTTCAACAGCCCGCCGGGATAGAAGCGGTTAAGCAGTTTGTAGGGAACGTGATATGATGGCCGACGAAGAGAAGCTGAGTTTTAGTTTTGAGCTCATCGACCACGTAAGCGAGAACGCCAAGAACATCGAGAGATCCGTCGAGAGCGCGGACCGGAAGGTCGTCGAGTACGAAAGGGACGCAGAACAGGCCCAGAGAGCCACGCAGAGCCTCGATAACACCGTACAGGCTACCCAACTACGTCTTATCACACAAATGGCCGCCATCGGCAGTTTAGACGGAGCGGTGAACGCATTAAGGGGAGGCCTTACCGGACTCGGTCTCGTTTCGGACGAAACCGCGGAACAGCTCGCCAAGGTCTCGTCCGCTTTTTCGATCATAAAAGGAACCGCGCAGGGATTGACCGCGGTCAAGGGATTAATGGCGACCCTTAACGCCCAGACAGCCATAAACGCCTCCCTCAGTTCTTATCTGGCCGTATTGAAGAACCCCGCCATGCTGGCGGGAGTCGCAATCGCAGGAGGAGCCGCAGTCGGAGTCGCGGGAGCATACCTCATGACTAACAACAACAGCACCACGAACAACAATAACACCACCATAACCGTCCAGGACACGACACCCGCCCAGGCCACGAACAACCTAATCAAAATCGTAGAGGGGGGAGCGCTGTGACGATCACCGTCAAAGGCGTGGACATTCCCGCGGGCGCGAAGCTTCGCTGGCTCACCATAACCCCCTGGGTCGGTTCCCGCTTCCAGACCCACATAAGCATCCCCGGAGGGGACGGACTCGGCACGACATACGACAGGGGAAGCGACAACAGGGTCGCCACCATCACCGGCATAACCACATGGAACGAAGACGGAGAGGACACCCTCGAGGCATTGAGCGGTGCGGTATTGAAGGTCGCCAACGGAGTCGGAAGATCCGCAGTGACCGCGATCGCAGACGCCCCCACCATCATCGACTACGGCGGTGCGGTTATCAAATTCAGCCTGACATTAACCGAAGTGAAAGACGTGGAGGTGGATGAATCATGAACGATTGGGACTCAGGAAACGGAACATCCGATAACCCATACTCCATAGATATCCGCTATAATTCCCATGATTGGGAATTAGTCGCGAGGGTTGGAGATTGGGTGAAGTTCCCCAACAGAGGAGTGGCGTCGACAAATCCAAAACTTAGCATAGGTTGGGGTTTTTCACGTTCTAATACATCAATCACCATGCCGAGCATCCCGTCGCTAACGTTCACATACTCCCGCGACGCTGGCTATGGTGGCGAAGGACAACTGATTTATCCTGGAGACTACACCCTGTATATTTGGGAAATCAGCCAAGAACCCACAAAATACACCAAGGTCCTCAATACCGTCACTCTTCACGTCTACGGCCTGCCCACGATAGAATACAATTCTAACGGAGGTTCCCCGACACCCCCGACCCACAGTCGCAACATCTCGCAGATCGGCGGCGAAGTCGCCATGACCCTCAATGCAGATGTTATCCCCTCCAAACCCGGGTGGTTATTCGGAGGATGGAACGTCAAGGGCAGAGTATATCCTGCCGGGGCGGAGGTTATGATAGGTTGGAACGAGACCGTCACCGCCGTCGCGTATTGGTACCAAAACTCCGCCACTGTTGCATACAACCCGGACAACGGGACCTCGATGGAGCCGACGACAACCAAGACCGCCCAGACAAGCGGAACGGTGCCGGTGACGATCAGGACCGACGTCCCCCTAAAGAGATATTGGCTGTTCAGTCATTGGAGGGACGGAGCAGGCAACACATACACACCCGGAGCAACCATCGCGGTCGGCTTCAATTCCACCATAACCCTGACTGCGGTTTATTCCAGATTGAGCGTCACCGTAACCCTCAACAGCGAACGCGGAGACGGCCCGAAGGTGTACCATCCGGAGCAGGGCGAAACCTTCACCCTGCCCGAACAGGCCGAGGACGGCTACGTCTTCAAGGGATGGTCCGAGACCGACGGAGGACAGGTCCGCTACCCCGCAGGGTATGAGCTGCAGATCGAGACGGAGGACATCATCCTTTATGCGGTTTGGAACACCGAATTTAACGAGGAGGAGATCATCCTCGCCGACAACTCCAAGGTGAAGTTATCCGCCGTCACCTGGTACCCCGCAGACCAGCGCACGCAGGAGATCGGAATCGGAACGAGCTCGGTGTATCTAAGTGCCCTCGGTTATGCCGGCGTTCAATTCGTACCGAAGCCCATCGTGGAGAAGTACCCGCTCGCCTTCGGTATTTCCCCCACGGACATGATCGCACCCAACAACCCGGACCTCGACTACGCCAACGTAGTGGACCCGTCCGGAAGACTGACCGTCCAATTTTTCGAGCAGGCCGGAGGATACGCACGCGACGCGGTAAGGCTCGCCATCATCGACCTCGCAAGCATGAACGGGTTTATCCTTACCTGCTACCTTTCGCAGGAGACCGACACCACGGTCTACACGATACGCCTGATGAAGGGCGAGACGGATCCGTCGCCTACGATCATAGACGGCCTCCTCGGAAGCTACCGCAACCCGTACCTGTTCACCTTCCCGATGTACGAAGAAGGGAACAGGCTCCTCGACAAGTGGAGGTCCGCCGACACCGGCACCGAGTACAACGCAGGGGACACCCTGTCCCTTTCGGGAAGGTACATAACCCCGGAGCAGACCCTGACCTTTATCGCATTGATGGCCACCAAGACCACGGTGCTCAAGTTCTCCATGCAGGGAGGAAGGAACGGTCCCGACGCGATCACCACGGTCGCCAACGATACCGTGACATTCAGGATCCCGGAGAGCAACCCGGTCCGCAACGGATACACCTTCCGCGGATGGTCGGCATCGGCCAACAGTGCCCCCTCCTGGACCGCAGGTGACACGATAACCGCCCCGGCGGGTACAGTTACCATCCTGTATGCTTCCTGGGCCGTAACAAGGCATCCGTTCAGCACCAACGGGAAGAAGATTAACGGGCCGTACTGCGGCATAAGGATATGGATGGAGCAGGGCGGCAGCAGGTACTACTTCAACGCGACCTTTTACCAGGTAGAAGGCGGTCTCGCAGTGATCAACAAGGCGGAGAACCGCCCAGGAAGCGCCACCTTCACCCTGGCGAACGACTACGAAGACGCCCCCAGAAGCTTATGCGCGGGCACATTCGCACAATGGACGGATGCCGACACCGGAGAGATCGACCCGGAGGTCCAGAGGGCCATCGAGCCCGGAATGTACGTCGAGCTGCTGGACATCGATGGCCCCGACAGCTACACCCCCCTGGCAGATGGAAGGATAACCACGATGATCCCCAACGGGGAAACGGTCGCATTTGAGATCGGGGACGGGCTCGCCTTCCTCGCGAAGACCGGAACCTGGCTCCGCAGGAACTACCGCGACAAGGGCCACACTACTCCCAAGCACGTCAGCGGAACGATCGCAGACGGGAAGATCCGCATCCCCATAAGGGGCGAAGACGGAACCCCCTCGGCCGCGTACAGGTTGAAGACCACCGAGGTGGAACTATCCCTGAAGAAGGGCGTCCTTCCAGGAAGCGAAGTCGCCGCAGTTATTCCGTACAACAAGGACGGCACCGTCTACACGTACCTCCGCAGAATTATAATTAAATTCAAGTGGGGGTCGTACCTTATGCCATTTGCCCCGGACCTAAACCCCACGCTTACCATAAGCACCCAGGCGGGGGATAAGACCCAAACCCTCCCCGGAAAGAATGTGTGGGGCACCGGAGGCTCGCAGATATTCACCCTTGACAAGTTTATAGACATGAACGGAGACATCGCAATCGGCGTCACACCGAAAGCAGGCTGGTGGAACGGCGTCGAAGTTGAGTGGTGCAAGGCCTGGATAGATCAAGAGGAACTGGTGACGACCCCCACCGCGGAATACATAGACGATGCCGACGAGTACGACACCGCATCCCCGCAGGACAGGCTGCGCGTAGTATTTGAGGGAGGGAACCTCGCGGTCCCCGACATTATAGAACAGATCGCAAACGCGATCGACTACGCCAAGGACATCCCGACCGGAGACGAGATCCCCCGCAAGAAGCTCGCCATGTTCAGGGCCGGCGGGAGCTACGCCCTAACATACATACAGAAGCTCGCAGACCAGGAGGACAACGGTCGCGCGTTATCCTTCACCGTGGACGGAGCAAGCCCCACGCTTAGAGTAGGGGCCAGGTATAAGGTGAGCGACGCCCCCGTTATGGCGATCAAGTACGGAGGAGACCAGCCCCCCGCAGGCTACGAAGACCGGTGCCAGAACATCGTGGAGTTTAGCCCGAAGAAAACCCTGAAGAACCGCCCCAACCTGGTCACGTTGAAGGCAACCCTTCAAGAGAACAACCAGACCCTGGTCCTAAGTTTGGAGGACGCCGGCTCGACAGATCATCGCGACGGATTGACGATCGAGACCATCCTCGCCGACAGCAACGCCAGCACGATGCTCGGCGCAGGTTCCGCAGCGGTCGCCGCATTGAAGGCCCGCGAGCTGGACCAATGGGAGGGAGAGGTCACCATCGCCGGAATAGTAAGAGGCATGATGAGCGAGGGAGACAGCACCCACGCCGGAAGCGGAATCCCGCTGACGATCACCGACAGCCGCTACGGACTCGCCGACTTCAGGACGAGAGCAAGACAAGTCGAGTACAACTACAACACATGCACGACCAAGGTCACGCTCGGCAATTACGACACGACCTACAGCAACGGCATCGCCAACACCAACGCCCTCGCGGTGGAGGTAAGCGACCTGGTCGGCGGTATTGCAGACACGACCCTATACAACCAGCAGCACGCATACATAACGACGACATCGAGCTGGAGACCATCCGCCAACGGAGGAACGGTCTCCATAATTTCCAACACCGGCGCCAGGTTCATGATGGACCATTCGGAGATATTGGAGCTCCCCGACGGAAACTACGTCGCGGTCGGAGCGGTGAAGGCGGTCGCGGGAAGATGCCTGCAGGCAACCAACGCCTACGGAATAACCCACATCGAGCTGGCCGGAAACACGACCGAAACGATAGAGATCCCGGAGGCGAGGCGCCCCGACTTTTTCCTCGGTCAGACATTGACGGTCTGCGTTTTGATCAAACGCGCATGATCGGAGGAAGCAAACCAAGCCGGGTCAGACCAAACCCGGCCCTCTTCCCAATCATTACCCACAAGGGGCTCCGTAGCAGTATAGGATGCAGAAACCCCCTCGATAGTAACAATAGTGGCCCCCGGACCCATTAGGTGAACTTCCACATCAAGAGGAGAAGATGGAGCATGGTCCAGGGCAACAGTTATCCTGACTTTTTGATAATAGCCAGACTTATCCGGGGAATGGGGAAAATCTATCCATTCATAATAATCCTCGGCGGAGATAGAATAATTAAAATCCCCCTGCGACGAGTTGTCCCAATTATAATTTAACAGGAACGACGTCCCGACAAGAGCGATCGCGCAGACAGCCACGACCGCGATAATAGAAGGAAGCGGACTCTTCATAACGGACCATTAGGTCAGAGGAATAAAAACGATGTGGGGGACAAGGGATGGGACTCGCCGTCCCCCAACAGGCCCTGCCGCTTCCCATAGGGCCTGCAAGATCACCATGCCGAACAGGGTTATAATTTCCGATAAAAGGGATGGGTCCCCGAAGGGACCCGGATAAACGGTTTTATTCCTTGGATTTACCGAGTTTTGCAAGGAGTCCGGCAAGGGCGACAATGGTGTCGTCCTCGGCCTCGTTCACTTTTTCAGCCACTGCAGGAGCAGAGGCCTGGCGAAACTCGTTAATTTTTGCCAGGATTTTATCGGTGTATTTTCCGGTAACGTTTCCGTCGGCGCAGGCCTGTGCAGCCTTCTCGAAGACAAGTCCGAAGAGGCCACCGAGGACAACGGCGGCAACGATATCGACAGCCAGCATAGAGAACTGTGCCCAGATGAGGGACAGACCGATGATGGCGGTCTCGGTGATGACAGCGCCGAAGACGATCGCGGGAACCATGACAAGAGTATAGGTCCTGTCGAAGGAGGCATACTGATCGAGAACGAGCTGGTCCACTTCGGCACCGGCACGAACCGCAGCAAGCTGCTCGGCGTATTTTTTCTTTTTAGTAGAGGCGTACTCATTACGCAGGAGGAAATAGATGACGAACGCAACCACAACGAATGCGATCGCGCCGGAGATCAAAACCTCCACGTTTCCGATAGACTCGAGAAAATCGTCCATAATACCAGATCCGGTGGTGACCATGTACCAAAAGAAGAGCATATAGCAGGGATAAACCGCGAGGAGGTAGAGGAGCGGAATCCATACTCCGCCGTTCATGTACTTAGGCCAATAATCCACGGCGAAAGAACCTGAACGCGATTAATAAAGAACGATTAATTAACCGTTCTTTAAAACACGCCTTCAAGATTGATTTTTCATGCGTTACATAGACGTCACCTACGACGGAGATGCCCGCACCCTTACCCTGAGCAGCAGCCTCGCCGGGACAACGGTGGACAACATGTCCTCCACTTTCCGTATAGACGAAGCCACCGCAGGGAAGAACGCGACCATCGACATCGTCTACGGTGTGATTTTGAGAAGCAGGGACAGGACCCATGCGGGGCTATCGTTCTCACGTTTCGCAGGAAGGGAAGCGGCGATCCCGCAGGACGTACTCAAGGCCTGCAGGGGAGGCAACCTCCCGGTGCACCTGCGCATAACATACGAAGACGGCACCATCGAGTCCTCGCTCCCGTTGGTATTGAAGGTCGCCAACCTTCCAGACCCCGTGGAGGCGGCACACGCTACCGGCGATTTGATCATGCTACGCCAGACAAGCTGGACATGGAAACCCGGCATAACATACGCGGCAGGAGCGGTCGTCGTTTTCAACGGACAGTTATGGATGAGCGCCGAAGACGGCAACCAGGGAAACGAGCCCGGAAGCGCCGCAAGGAAATGGAACGGACTGACCACCGTCAACGCGGGCGCATACCAATATATCGAGAACCTCACCGAGGACGCCCAGGAGGCCATAGACGGCCTCAGAGAGGTCCACAGGGTAACGGAGGCCAAGCTCGGCAATGAGACCGCAGAGAGGGCCCGCAGGGACGCACAGCACGACGAACGCCTCGACAGTACCGAAGCGGCGGTGCGTACCGTTCAGGAAGACCTCGACGGAAAGCAGAACCAGGTCGCGGTCGGCACCCGTCCGGACGCACCGAGGGAGGGAGACATCTGGCTCGCCCCCGGCGACACGATCATCCCGGTGGCCTACCAGCACGCCAGCGTCGCGGATGTTCAGAACGCAGTATCCGACTACACCGCAAGGATCGCCACCGAGAAGGCAGAGAGGCAGGCAGCGGACTCCGGCCTCTGGGCCAACACCGTGGTCGCGATCAACGAGAGCCTGCAGACAGCGAAGGCATACGCAGACCAGGCAGGTGCGTCCGCATACAGGTATAAGGGGAGCATTAGCAACGCCGCCCTCGACATCCTCGTCGGAGCCCAGGTCGGGGACCTTTACAACATCAGTGACAACGGACGCTATCCGCAGGGAAGCAACGTCGTCTGGACCGGTTCCAATTGGGACAAGCTGAGCGAGACCCTGGACCTTTCACCATTCACCGAACACATCGCCGACACCAACAACCCCCACAGGGTGGACTACACGCAGATCGGCCTGAGCGGACCGCAGCTCGCCGCGATCAATTCAGGAGTTACCGAAGCGCTACCGCCCGCAGTCGAAAACATCACCAACCGCCTCGACAACCTGGTCTGCGTAGGAAGGAACCCCGCGCCCGGCTGTTTAATCTGGTTCAAACCCAAGGAGGATACAATATGACCGAAGAAGTACACACAATCAATATACAGGAAGGAGGACAGTGGAAAACCATAATCCCCCACATGGCCGAGGCCGCCGTCAAGGACGGAATCGGGCAGACGATCACGCTGACATACGCGACCAAGGCGGAGCTCCAGTCTGTCAGTGCGGACATCCAGCATCTGGAAATCGAGACCCGTGACCTCTATGACAGGGACTCTGGCAACATCAAATCCCACTACGACCATGAACAGACGATGGAGGGAAGCCTCGTCATCGAGAAGGGAATCAGAGCATATCCCTACGGATGGCACGCCGCATTCAAGTCTGGAATGGCACAGGGACACTACGCACTGTTCGCCAAGATAGTCGGAGGCAACATCGGACAGTACCACTACATCGAACTCGTGGAGAACTCCAACACCGCGTCCGCACACGCCATGCTCGTCATCCACGACACCACCAGTCTCGACGGATGCTGTTTCAGTCAGATGTCCAGCCACGGAGGAAACAATCCTCTGACCACAGGCTCCATCGTCGTCGCATCAGACGGAAGAGACATCTTCCTCTTTTGGAAGAAACAGGCACCCTACGGAAGCCTCGGAGCGAGGACCTACCTCATCATCAACTACGGATCGGTCCTAGAACCCGACCACAACATCACGTGGTACGACGACAACGCACAGGAGTATAATAACCTCGATTCGTTTCAGACCGTCGTCACACCCGTGCTCACCGTACCCAACGTACCCGCTGGTGCACCTTCTGACGCCGTCGTGAACAAGTGGTACGTCGAGAACACCGACGGAGTGACCAATAATCTGGTTCACAGGAGTGCAACGGAGACCATCCTCGGAGTAAAACATATGGATGGTAACGCACATAAGATGGCACTCTTCAACAAGTTGACAGGAGAGTCGGGGGATTGGTTTAAAGTATGCTACGGTCAGCGTACAACGGCTGGTAGGTTTGCAGTAGTGCGTATTACGGAAGCCAACACTTACAGGTCAGCGGTCGTAATGTTCGGAGGATTCGGTACAGGTGCCGCACTATACTGCGGATTAATCGCACCGTCTAAAATGAGTAATGTTAACATAATCGCCACCGTAGACTCCAATAATCAGATGGCCCTGTGGGTCAAGGCAAACCTTACAAATACTCCCCTTATTGTAACCGTTGAACAGGAATTTTACAGTCTTAAAAACGCAAATGCATACGAGCCGTGGGTAACTATGGGAAAAGTCACCGATTTAGCTCAAGGCCAACCCTCCTCTAGCGGTTATTCACAATACAAGGTCTGTGAGGTATACTGATGAATAAAGCACTAGTTAGAGTACACGAAGACGGAACACAGGAAGTCATGCTCGAACCCTTCCCCGCATGGGTTCAGAACAACCTCCCCTTCCTCACTGGCAAGGAAGTCGTCGATGAGAACGGAGTCTCCCAGGACCCTGGGGACGGATGGACACTGGTGGAGAATTACGAACCCCCGGAGCCCGAGTCGGAAATTATACCCGAAGAGGCAGATGGGGAAGCATGAACCACTACCACATACACCTTGACAGCGACGACAGCGAGCTCGGAATCCAGAGCCTCCACGCCAGCGTGGACGCCCAGACCTACGGCGTCATTAGGGACTTCCTCTGCGGGAAGATCACCCTGACCGTCGGCCCCCTTCCGGGATCCGTCCCGGAAGATCAACCCGCGGTCAGTCCTTCCGGTTCCACCGAGTAACCAGGGCCTCGTGGTTATCCGCGATCATCTTAACACCGCAGTCGTCACAGATGATCGCATAAACCCCTTCTTTTTCCACTTCCAGAGGCATCCTACCGCAGAACGGACAGCGCTCGACCTTCTGCGGTTCCCATTGATCACAAAATCCCTCATCACAGCCGACACAATGAGCCCGGCCGCAGTTCCTACAATGTTTCTTGAAGGAACACATAACCTCGGCCACCTGTTTATAGGAAGGCCGGCCCCGTTTCCTTTCGGAGTATTGACGGGGCGCAATCGCTAACGCACACTTTCTAAGGTGTTTCCGTGCAAAATCGTCCGAGTGGGACGTTAGGTCCTTTTTGCAGAAAGGGCACACGTTCACATCGGGCAACATGTACAGACGGGAACACCCGCACATGAAGCTCCGCATAGGAATAAAATCCAATTTGGAATTATAAAAAGTAATTGTCGAATTTTTGTTTAAAAGCAATTCAGTTATATTTTTGACGAGAGCAAGAGGCTCGTCAGGAGGCGCACATTTGGAACCCGAAGACTACATGGCCTGGGAGAAAAAAACCCTGGACGATATAGGACACGATACCGACGCGCTAATCAAAATGTTAGGAGAGAAGACAATGGGTGACTCGTTCGACAGCGGACTTTTAACCGGAATGATGAGAAACGGAGACGGACTCGGAGGCAACAACCTGGTGCTCGTACTTCTTCTGTTGATCATGGGCAGAGGAGGATGGCAGGGATGCGGCGACATGAGGGACGTCGCCAGGGAAAGCACCCTCATCAACGAGAGCAACTACGGCAAGCTTATGGACGCCCTCAGCGCCCAGGGAGTAAGGCAGGAGAATGCCATCGGCCAGCTCGCGCAGAGCTTCAACTGCGATGCCGGACAGATCAAGATGGCACTCGCCGGAGTAGACAAGGCAATCGCACTCAGCAACGGCGACCTTAAATCCGCCGTTCAGAGCTGCTGCTGCAACGTCCGCCAGGAGATCGCACAGGCCTCCGCCAAGACCGACCTCGAGCTGGTCCGCGGATTCGGAGACGTTAAGCAGGATATCCAGGCGACAAGGTACCTTATCACCGCACAGGGTGCCGCACAGGATGCCATGATCGCGCAGAAATTCAGCGACCAGAACGCCTACCTCGCGTCACAGTTCTGCGAGATCAAGAATCGCGAGGACCAGAGGGAGATCATCGCACTCAGGCAGGCCCTCGCAGACGCCAAGGCATCCGCCAACAAGAACGAGATCCTCGCAGCAATCGGTGCACCCAAGGCCGTCGCAGGTACCCTCAACACCACCGCAGGGACCTGGGCCGGAGTCGTACCTACTCCTTGAAGACGCGACACTGCCGGATCCATAACGGGTCGATCAACACGGCCGACCCGTTAAAACCCTTTACTTTTAATTTATCACGATTTTAGAAGTTGTGATAAGTTAGGAAAAGTCAAACAATTTTAAAATGACATTTCGAGGTGTTGATTTGTACGATAACATACTCAAGGCATTATCCCAACCCAAGCCGACGCAGACGAAGCAGCTGTCCCTCGAGGAGAAAAGCCGCAATTATCAGTTATTCGACGAGTTGATGAAGAAGGGAATATCCCTCGATGACCTCCTGAAGGCCGCCGACGGAAGGAAGGAGTCCTCCGGAATAGAGGCGGGAGTATTCTCCGTTATGGAGGAAGCCGTCAAGGAGGACGAGAAGGTCGCCACATTCAGGAAGAAGGCGTGCGATCTTAAATCGCAGATCATAACGGAGATGTGCCTGAAGGACGACCGCTACAGGACCGCCCTGGAGGAATACCGGAACGCGGTGTCGGAGGCCTACGTCCGCAGTAAGGAAGAAGTTAAATCGGAGGGCCCGATAGAGGGCTGACCGCCTACTGCGGAATGGTCTCCTGGGAGGCGGTCACAATTTATCGATTAGCGCCAGGATTAACATAAATTGGTCCCCGCGCGAAGTCAAATAATACCGTTTGCAGGGTTGGTTTTTGAATAGATCATCGCGAGCTTCTATGAGGCCCGCCTCGGTCAATTCAAGAAGACGGACCTCCCTGGTGCGGTCGCGTCCCTTCTTTCCGGTGTTCAGATTTGCAATGTAACCCATCGTGGATCCGGGATTATCGGCAACAAGGCGAAGGACCCCGAAGGCTTGTGGTTTTTCGAGAATGGTGGTCTCCATACGGGCGTGTATTAAGTACGGTAATAAATACCTTTCATAATCGATAAAACCCCCGTCATTTATTCGATTAAGTACGGTAACAGCTACCGTGGTATTATATAGTCGAAGGTCCATGGAGACTTAACAGGAAGCGCAAGACGCGACCCAGGAGACCAAAAACCATGAAAGCAGAAACCGCAAACCAGATTATGACCGTAATCGAAGAAGCCCTCGCCAAGATCAAGGACATCCGCGAGGCCCAGGAAGACCACGAAATCAAGATGGAAATCGCAGACATCGAGAGTATGATCGTCGACGCAGATTGTGCCGCCCTTCAGGCACGCCTCGCAGCCAGGAGGCACTAAGGTGCCCTGCACCCACGCGGGACCCTTCACCTGTTCCGCAGGCAAATATGGGTGGGTTTGGCACTGCCTGACCTGCGAGGAGACAAGCCGTCCGTATTGCACGAAGACCGACTGCCTTATGGACTTCACCCGGCTATCGTGGAAACTTCAAAAGGAGGAACGGTCCCGGAGATCATCAAATTAAAAACTTGACAATTCCAGAATACTAAACCGATTTATTGAAACATTTTAAGGATGGGGAGACAAAAGGAACCGGGCCAAGTATGCGACAGACCCGGAGTGCAAGAGCGCGAACAAATGCACTATGTACCCCATCCAGGTCCTATAATATAAATTCCGACCTGCGGTGTATTTTTCTTTTTACCTCCCCCAAGGAGGAACGGAGATGACCGCAGAGGACTATCTGAATTATCTAAGGGCAAGAGGAAGAAAGCAGACGACGATCGAAGGCTACACGGCCGCCATAAAGGCATGCGAGAAGTGTCTCGCGGAAGGCGGCATGAGGATCCGCCCGGAGGAGATCAACGAGGACACGTTTTATTTTTTGAGGAACAACCTCGGCATGAAGGAGACCACCATGCAGGTCCGGATGCGGGCCTATTCCCAATATATAGAATGGGCCACCGGCATTAATTGGATGAAGAGAGCCAAGGTATTATGGAACCCGCTGCAGTACGACGTCGTCTTTATTTCAAAAGACCAATACAGCGAGCTCCTCTGTTTTTCTTTTTATTCGCCTCATATCAGGATGATGTTATTATTAGGAGGTCTTATGGGACTCCGCAGGACGGAGATAGCCAGCATTAAGATCGGGGACCTCCGCCCCGATAAGATCATCATACACGGAAAAGGACACGGCGAGGAAGGCAACGTCCAAGACCAGCACATCCCGAAGGAGATGGTCCCGGAGATACAGCATTATCTAAGCTGGCGCAAGAAGAAACTCGAGGAGGACAACATCGTCACGGATGATTTTATCATATTCACGGAGAAGTACGGACACGTCAGTCTGCCGGAATACCGGAACGCCGCTATAAGCTGGACTTTCAAGAAGTTAAGCGAGGACACCGGGATCCGCGTCACGCCGCACAGCCTACGCAGGCTGTACGCAACGACCCTCTACAACGACGGAAACGGCGCCGACATAAAGACGATCGCAAAACTCATGCGCCACGCAAATCCCAACGTCACATGGCGTTATATTCAGCAAAACGAGCGTAAAAGTGACGAAATCAGCGACGGAATCGTCCGCAACCTCGGCGTCGTATTAAATATGTCCTCGACTATGTTAAAGTACCCGGAAACTTCTACACCGCTCTAATGTTCGGAAAAACAGGAGAGTGATGGAGGCCCGGCTAGGAAAAGTATGCGAATGCCTGACAAGGTACCAACCGATGTTATTTTGAAGAGCCTCGCAAGGAGGCTCGCCCGCGAGACTACAGACGAAGTATGGCTGTCTTTCGAAGATTTTAAAGACCAGCTTATACAGGACGAAGTCTACACCTCCGACCCTTCCATCCGTAACGCATGGCTAAGGGTTAGAGGCAGCCAATACTGCAGAGGAACCATCCCCGGCAGGACCCCCAAAACCAAGAAGATGCTCCTCGAGCTTTCGTGGATCCGCCAGGACCTCGGGCTCGAGATCATAGAAGAAAACAAAAACAAAAACACCGCCGCAGGGGAGGTCTACTGATGGCAGCAGCCACCCCCAGGAACGTATACCAGCGCCTCAGCGATGCGAAGAAGATCGTCGCTAAAGCAACCTTCACCAAGGCCAAGGGCGAGGGGCTGAAGTACGACTACCTGCCCATTGAGAAAATCAAACCCGTCGTCGAGGACGCCATGAACGAGGCCGGCCTCGTTCTCATTTTCGGAGACCTCGACACCTACGAAATACGCCCCGCTCACGAAAAGGTCAGTCCCTACGGAGACAAGTCCTGGTGGCTTCATTACGGAGGATCGCAGACCTTCACATGGATAAACATCGACGACCCGTCCGACCGTTTGGAAATGACCTTCTCTGGAGAGGCGAAGGACAACAGCGACAAGTGCGTCAGCAAGCTGTACACGGCCATTATCAAGAACTTCTACAAACAGGTCTTTAACATAAGCACCGACAGGAAGGACGACCCCGACAACACCGAGGACGAGAAAAGGCTCGAAGACGCGGAACGCAGGATGAGAGTCGCAGAGTCCATGAAGACCACGAAGGATCCTTTTTTCAGAAGTAAAACCAAGGGCGAAGAAAAACAAAAAGAAAAACAGACCGAGATAACCCTCGACAGGCCCCGCGAGGTAAAAGAGGAGACGATCAACAAGGCCTGCAAGGACGCCAACCTGCGCCTGGTCGTTATGAAATACGCCAAACAGAAGGAATACGGCTATAACACCGAGACCTGGACCGACGCCCAGATAGACATCGTCTACGGCGCGGTCGTCGAGGCAGGGAGGCAGTAAAGATGGTCGACCTTTCCCAATACGCAGAAGAGCCCGAGACGGTCACCATCAACCTCCCGCCGGAAGAGATCGCGGTCCGCCATCAGGAGCTTATCGAGCGCTTGAAGATTGAGATCGAGATGGCCACCGCCCGCAGGGACGAAGCCCTCGCCCAGGCATACGCGAACGGCGTCCGCGTATATTCCGGGTATAAGTTCTCCGCAGCAAAACCCGCCGACAGTATCAGCGAGGCCAAGCTGGCAGAGAAACACCCGGACATTATGGACGGGTACTCGGAGTGGTACCTGAAGACCCGCGAGGTCAAGATCACCAAGACCGACCTCAAGAAGTACCTGAAGCTCAGCCGGAACACCAACCCCGACCAGATCATCGAGGACATAACCACTCCCGGCAAGGGAGAACCGACCTACAGGATGACCAAGGAGAAGGAGGTGGACGCATGAGATGCTACCACTGCGAGCAGATCACCCCTGCCCTATTTCCGGTATTGACGGAGACGGGACGCAACCAGCACGCGTGCAAGATCACCATTTACGTCTGCGCGGCGTGCTTCAAAAACCTGCAGAAGGCCATCCTAAAGGAGGAGAAGAAATGACTACCTGGTTTGGTACCCCCTTCTGCTGCAACAGGGCGAAGAAGTACAAGTCCGAGGTCAGCTGGAAGTATCACAGTGACTACATGCAGCAGGCGATCGCAAGGGCCTTCTCAGGAGAGAAGCCCCGTGCCCTGTATAGGTCCAAGATAGGCGAGGAGGAATACCTCGTCGGCGACTCCCTCAAGGAGATCAAGAACGTCATCCGCCTGTTCAAGACACAGGGCAGGGAGTTCTTCCAGGAGGCGAAGGAATGACCCTCCTCAACCCCAGAGACTACCGCATCCTCGGCATGATCAAGGACAACCCCGGCATCTGCAGGAGGGCC
>JAZRVX010000213.1:0-2178 GCA_045599455.1 Faecousia sp.
CCGGTGGGGATTCCGCCCCATTTACGGAAGCGCTTCCAGATTTCCACGGTATATGCGGCGGTTTGTTCCTCCTTCAAAAGAAGGTGCATTTCGTCAATATAATACCGGGTGGACTTACGCTGTTCTCGGTTAATGGTAACGCGGTTCCATACCGCGTCCTGCACCACCAGCATCCCGATCTTTTTGAGCTGCTTGCCGAGCTCCTTGATATCAAAGCTCACTACACGGTTCTGAATATTCACATTGCTGCGGTGGTTGAACACATTCAAGGAACCCGTGACGTAAATTTCAAGTGCTGTTGCGATATACTGCGCTTCCTTTTCCTCCTGCCTGCGCAGCTCGTTATACAAGTCCTCCAGAATGGGCATTTTTTCGGGCACCGGGTCATTAAGGTAATCCCGGTAAACGGAGCGCACACAGCGGTCGATGATGGTTTTCTCCACGGGCTGCAATCCGTCCTTGCCGCCTACGATCAGCTCACAGAGTGACAGGATGAAGTCAGATTTCAGAGACAGCGGGTTTTCATCGTCGCTGTAATTGAGGTTCAGATCCATGGGATTCAGATAGTCGTTTGATGTGGGCGAGATCTTCACCACCTGACCGTGCAGATGTTCCACCAGAGGCCCGTATTCCGCTTCGGGGTCGCAGATGATAATGTCATCATTCGTGACAAGGAATACATTTGCAATCTCACGCTTGGCGCTGAAAGACTTACCGGAACCCGGCGTACCGAGGATCAGGCCGTTGGGGTTTTCCAGAAGCTTTCGATCCACCATGATAAGGTTGTTGGACAGGGCGTTGATACCGCAGTACAGAGCTTCCTCACCGTCCTGGAACAGCTCCTGCGTAGTAAACGGAACGAAGATGGCAACACTGGAGGTGGTCAGGCCGCGCTTGATCTCAATCTGGTTAAGACCCAGCGGCAGTGCGGACATAAAGCCTTCCTCCTGCTGAAAGTCCAGTTTTGTGAGCTGGCAGTTATACTTCTGTGCGATGGAGCTTGCCTGAAAAAAGTTGTTGCCGAGCCGTTGCTTGTTGTCTGCTACATTCACGACGAGGAAGGTCAGCAGGAACATACGCTCATTGCGATTCTGCAAATCCTGAAGCAGTTTCTTTGCCTCGACTCCGTAAGTGGCAAGGTCTGACGGGATAATATCCATATCGTAGCCTGCGCGGACGGCCTTTTTCTGTTCGTCCATCTTCATGCGGTCAAGGTCTGTGATCTTGCGCTTGATGGTCTTGATGGCTTTGACCTGATCCACCGACTGAATGTGCATACTGACAATGAGGGAGCTTTCCATATCGAGGAAATCTGCCAGCATACGGTCATTGAGCTCCGGCGCGAGGATTTGCAGGAAGGACACGCAGCCAACCTTGCTGCCGACGCCGAAGCAGTTGCCGGTCTTGAACTCAAAGGAGCTGGGGGCGATAAAGTCCTTTACAGACAGCCCGGAGGGTGCGAGCCAGTCCCATGAGAAGCAGAAGGGCTGCTGCTCATCCATGTGCATCATCCCGTGCATGACGCGCAGACGTTCCATACCGTTCATGCTTGCCGCCATAACGCCCAGACGCCGGAAATTGTTGAGAATATCCGTTTCAATACGTTCCAGTCTTGGCTTTGCCGCCTTGAGATTGTCTGCTTCAATACCAAAGGTCAGATACTTGGTCTTGATAAGGCCATTATTGCCTCTGGCAAGCTGGTTTTTCAGCATTTCCGTGTACTCGGTGCGGAGCTTATCGAAGCAGTCTCCCTGTAAGGGAATCGCAATGCGCTCCGCATAGCTGTCCTTGGTCGCGGACAGGTTGATAAACGAAAGCTGAAAACGAATGGAGCTGTCAAAATAGTTGAGGAAGTCACACCAGCCGTCGAAGATGGCTGTCTTATCCTCATTCTGATTGAGCTGATAGTTGATGTCCTGAAACTGGACGGTTTTTGTGTAGTAGTTGTCCGTCACGCGGCAAACGCCGTCCGGATACATCCGCTGAAATGGGATGCTGTCCTGTGCAGATTTTACTTTCTTATCCTGGTTTTTCGCCCGTGCAATCGCCGCTTCAATCTGTTTTCTTTCAGCTCTTGTGAGCTTTCTTGCCGGTGCTTTGTTTGTGGACAATCGCGTATACCTCCTTATCCAGAATTTCCTGCCGACGAAGCAGGTCGTAGAAGTTGTTCGTCATATA
>JAZRVX010000214.1:0-1838 GCA_045599455.1 Faecousia sp.
TCACTTTCGCATTAGTCGCCGGAATTGCCGGTTTAACATGTTCCTATTATTGGGGCTGCTCTGCCGGTGCTGCAATCAGCTTAATCCTCACGCTAATTTTCATTGTTACCTTTGGTCTGACCAGAAAGAAGGGATAACTATGGACGATATTTCTATTCACATACTGGCTCGGATGCACAGTGACTTCCCTGAAAAACTTGGAATTCCACGCCAGAGCGGTCTTGTAGAAGAATTACGAGCAACCATTGTTTTTGAGCCGGAATACCGAAATGACGATGCTCTGCGTGGAATTGAAGATTTCAGTCACCTGTGGATTATCTGGCAGTTTTCAGAAGCCGTGCGCACCGAGTGGTCACCCACGGTTCGGCCGCCCCGGCTGGGCGGAAACACCCGCATGGGCGTATTCGCCACCCGCTCCCCTTTCCGCCCCAATCATCTGGGGCTGTCCTGTGTGAAGCTGCTGGGCGTGGAGGAAACCGCCGAACACGGCGCGGTGCTCCATGTGGGCGGAGCCGACCTGATGGACGGCACGCCTATCTTCGATATCAAGCCCTATATCCCCTACAGTGACTGCAAAATAGATGCCAAAGGCGGATTTACGGACAATGCCCCCGATTTGCTGGTGGAGGTTTCGTTCCCCACCGAGCTTCTTGAAAAGCTTCCCGCTGAGAAACAGCAAGCCGCAATCGCCCTGCTGACCCACGACCCGCGGCCTGCCTATCAGCGCAAGAGCGGCAGAATCTACGGGCTTTCCTTTGCGGACTTTGATATCCGCTTCACGGTGGAGGAAAAGCTGCTCACCGTGGTGGAAGTTCAGAAGCTGCCCTGATTGTCCCCAAGGGTACAGATATCCAAATCCTCAAAGTCATAGCGCCGCTTCCACTGACCCGATTCAAAGGCAAGGGAGCTGCGGTGACGGCTCAAAAGCTTCACAATTTCATAAACATCAATCCAAATCTCACTATCGCACTCTTTTTGCCGCTCGTCGAAAATAAGCTGCATACCGAAATGCAGGTGAACCGTCTCGATATTATTTGTGTTCTCGATATCGGAATAACCGGTTCTGCCCATGAATCCGATGAGCTGTCCGGGCTGCACGGCATCACCAACCGCCAGTCCCGGGGCAAAGGGTGCATCTTTTTTCAGGTGCGCATAATAGTAATAACGCTTATTGTCAAAGGATCGAATGCCTACACGCCAACCGCCGTAGCGATTCCAACCCAGTGCCTCCACCGTGCCGCCCTCCACCGCCACGATGGGAGTGCCAAGAGAGCCCATCAGGTCATTTCCCAAGTGCTTACGGCGAAAGCCGAAGCTTCGGCCTGCGCCAAAGTCATCGCAGTGGGCATAGGAAAAGCCTTCTGCAATGGGACTGTAGGCCTTCAGGCCGTATGTCGGGCACCACTGACCATCCTTGTAAACAGCAAAATTCCCGAGGAAGCCGCCTAATACAGCACTGTAGGCTTCGTGATAGTAGGATGCCAATTTCCCCAAATCTCCCGCCGACTCCGAAAGGGATTGGTTCTTCAAATCCTCAGCCGCTTTCTTTACAGAATCCACCGGGCATTTGCCGCCGGTGCGGGCGGCGCTCAGGGCAAGAATATCAATCCAATTTATATGCTGCTCCTGCTCCGATGTGGCGATATCCGTCTGCATGGCATAGGCAAGGGCGGACTCCTTCACATCAAAGTCCACCCAGGAAATGGGCTTCGCATCCGCCGTAAGTATCAATGCCCCCATCACAAATGCACAGAAAATCAGCCGTTTCATATCCTCACCTCAAAGGTAGGATGCGAAACGGCTGAAAAATTATTCGCATTTTACGACAATATTTTGAC
>JAZRVX010000215.1:0-1127 GCA_045599455.1 Faecousia sp.
TGGCCTGCACGGTATCGCCGACGCGCCGGAACGCCTCAATCCAGCCGAACGCCGGGGCGTTAAGCGCAGGATGCCCCACCACAATAGGCGCGGAATCCGCTTGGTAGCTGGCGATGGCCGCGTCTATGTCAGCAGGGGTGACGGTGACTTCGCGGCCGAAGCGGTCCGTATGGGTGCCGCAACGGAACACGTCAAACCAGTCGGTAAGTCCCGGCATAAGCTCCTCCTAGCGGGCTTCGTACTCCACGACTAAGCGCAGATAGCGGTTGAACTTAGCCAGCTCATCCAGCAGATTGCACAGCCGGCTCCAGTCATCGCCGACCACTCCGATGCAGCCGGACGTTCCGGGAGCTCCGTTGTCCTGATGCAAACCGATCTCGGTGCGGAACTTGGTCCCGGCTTTGTTGGCAATCGGATCGGGCAGGATGTGGTAATACCGTCCGGAGATGCCCAGCAAGTCGCTGTAACTCCAGCGCAGGTCGACCTTGTACTCCAGACCGGTCTCGCTGTTGGGAGGAATGGGGCTCTGCGCCGTCACCCAGTAGCTTCCAAACACCTGGCCGGCCACGCAGCCGGAGCAAGCCTTGAAGCAGTGCCCATTGAGGGTAATCAGACCGTCGATAATCTGGCCGGACGGGCTCTTGGGCAGCTTCATCTTGAAGTAAACCGTGTTGTCGTTCTCTTTGGTGACCTTGGCTTCGGTCGCCTTGGCCTTGCTCTCTCCCAAGTAAGCCTTGTTGGTGGCATCATCCACCTTCAGAGGCAGATTGAGCTGTTTGGCGATGAACTTGGTCAGGTTTAGCTCGGCTTCGCTTATATCGCGGGCAGTTTGCCAGGCTTCGGGCGGGCAGATCAGCTTCATTTTGGTGTCCTCCAAAGAATATTCGAAGACATAATACCCACTGTGCCTGCAACTTTCTAACGAACTAGTTCAGTGAACTATTACGGTGAACTAGTTCGGTGAACTATTACGGTGAACTAGTTCGGTGAACTATTACGGTGAACTAGTTCGGTGAAATAATTTTTGCAAAACGTGTATCCTAAGTTTGATTCTTTATTTAGGAGCTCGTATGGAATCAGATATTGTTAAAAGCCTTGGCGATGTCGGTGCGGTGGGCCTTATGTTC
>JAZRVX010000216.1:0-2900 GCA_045599455.1 Faecousia sp.
CACCAGCCGAGCAGCGAGTTCCACAATATCATAAAGCGCAACTTCCCGGATGAGGAGGGCGTTATCCGTCAGCTCGAGGCCATGATAGCGGCGGAGCGTCAGCAGAAGATGGAGGAGTACCGGAAGTTCTGGGATGCCACTCCTGAGGAGAGGAGGCTGCCTCTGCCGGAGGAGACATTCCTTCTTCGTTTCGGCAAGACCACGGGATATACCAACGTGCTCGAAGGCTCCGGATTGCGTCCGAGACTGGAGGGGAAGAAGCGTCAGTACGACTGCTTCGATGTCCGCTTCCGCGAGTATGCTTATCTCCGTTGGGAGGTTCGGTATGACAAAGACGACATGAGCCATGTTCTGGCTGTCAGCGAGGACGGCAGACACCGTTTCCTGCTTGAGGAAAAGTATGTGCAGCCGATGGCCCTTGCAGACCGCAAGGAGGGTGATGCCGAGCAGCTGCAGCGCGTGGCCAATTACAACAATGCCCTTAAGCAGCACACCCAGACTCTGTTCGGTGAAATAACGGCCCACGCCAAGCCTATTCTTGGCGGCGGGTATGTGGAGCAACTGGAGAGCCCGGACGCGCATAACGACCTCGCAAAGGCCCTTATCACGGACAGCAAGGGGCAGCACAAGAGCCAGAGGGCAAGCGAGAGGCGCAGGATCCTTCAAGCCGTTGATGTCGAGTACTCCGAGGAGCGCAAGCCGGAGCCCGTCCCGGTGGTTGTAGAGAACACCCCAGCCGGGGAGAGCAGAGTGAACACTTTTGACCTTTACTAATTTTAATTTATACTTTTTATGAAACAGTCAGAAAAACAGGCAATCGCCGCCTCTCTCAAGGAGTTCTGTTCTTTGAAGGGGTCACAGAACGCGGCCTCCCGCTCCATCAGCGGCGTGAGCAGCGCGACAATCTCACAGATGCTCAACGGCCAGTGGGATCTCATCAGCGACGAAATGTGGCGCAATGTGGCCGCACAGATCGGGCATGACCGCCGCAAGTGGAATGTGGTAAGGACACGAGGGTTCCAAAGGATGACCGATATCCTTTCCGATGCGAAGGACCGTGCCCTTGTTATGGCCGTCACCGGAGAGGCCGGTTGCGGAAAGAGCGAGAGCATCAAGGTATTTGCCAAGGGGCACAGGAACGTGTACCACCTTGTATGCAGTGAGTACTGGAACCGTAAGAACTTCATGACGGAGATGCTTGCGCAGCTCTCGATCGCCAGCGCGGGTTATACGGTCAGCGAGATGATGAGCGATATCATATCGACCATCAAGAAGCGCGAGAACCCGATTATCATTCTCGATGAGGCCGACAAGCTTTCGGATCAGGTTCTGTATTTCTTCATCAGCCTATACAATCACCTCGAGGATGATTGCGGCATAATTCTGTGCGCCACAAACTTTCTGGAGAAGCGAATCAACAAGGGCGTGGCCGCCAACCGCAAGGGGTACAAGGAGATCTACAGCCGCATTGGCCGCAAGTTCATCCCGATTGACCAGGTCAACGGGGACGATGTGGAGGCCGTGTGCCGCGCCAACGGCGTGACCGATGAAGACACCATCGATAAGATCATTGACAACTGTGACTACGACCTGCGCCGTGTGCGCCGTCTGGTACATGCTGAAAACAGGCGCAGGGAGGCATAGCGATGAAAAGGCTGCTGAGTAACTGCGACGTATCGAAGGCCACGTTTGACGTGGCCGACTTCGACGGTGACTGGCTCGCCAGCTTCGGTCGTCCGGAGCTCAAGGGGACTTGGACCATCTTCGGTACCAGCGGCAGCGGCAAGACCACATTCGCACTTATGCTGTGTAAATACCTCTCCCAGTTCAGACGTACGATGTACGACTCCCTCGAGCAGGGCTTGAGCCGTTCGATGCAGATTGCGTGGGATCGTGTCGGCATGTCAGAGGCCGGAAGGGGCATTGTCTTCGGCAATATGATACAGCTGGAGGACCTGAAAGAGAAGTTATCCAAGCCAAAGAGCCCTCAGATAGTTCTCATTGACTCCATTACGGCAATACAGGGATTCCACAAGAGCGATTATGCGGAGCTTGTCAAGGCCTTCCCCCAGAAGCTTTTCATTTTCATCGCGCACGAGAAGAACAAAAAGGCCCACCCTGCAGTGGCCGAGCATATCCGTTGCTTGAGCGACGTCAAGATTCACGTCGAGGGTTACAGGGCATTCGTAACCTCACGCTTCGAGGATGCAGAGGCCGGTGAAGGCGGTGAGGACTTTACAATATGGGAACAGGGCGCAGCGCGGTACTGGCCCGACAAAATATAGACTATTATGGCACGAGATCCAATGAATGACTTGCACTCCAAGATTCTCCGGAAGTTCCACACCCTGTGCAGCGCGTGTGGTATGACTCCGGAGGAAAAGGCTGCCGTCGTGGCCTCCTTCGGAGTGGACAGCAGCGCGGACATCAACACCCACGATCTGATTGATGTCTGCAACAAACTCGCCGGGCAGCTCGGTCAGAACAGGGACACATCAAAAGACCGCCTCCGCAAGCAGGTGATGGCCGCGATAGGCGGGTACCTGAAGAAAATAGGCCACGAGAGCAACGCCGATATCATCAAGGGCATTGCTTGCCGCAGTACCGGATATGATGACTTCAACAAGATCCCGGTTGAGAGGCTCCGCAACTGTTACTACGCTTTTGTCAACAAGCAGAAGGATATTGCCGGAGCGGAGGCCGTGGCTCTCGCAGTGCTCATGTCGCAGGGCCAGCGAAGCTCCTGTTAACAGACTAACAAAACTGATTAGATATGGTTTTACAGACAATTAAAGGCTATTTGAAGATTGCTGCCATAGTGTATGTGGTGGCGGTCACAGTTACGGCGGTGCTTGCCGTGACATCCTTGGTCGGGAAGGCCAAGGAAGTGCGTCGTCTGG
>JAZRVX010000217.1:0-8251 GCA_045599455.1 Faecousia sp.
TATTTGCAGGGAAATTCCCCCCGCCCGGGTATCATACCACAGGGCAGGGGGAAAGTCAACGAATGGGCAATCAGTATTTTTTTGCGTAGAAATAGTACAGCGCCACATACATCAGGCACAGAACACAGACCATGCCGCACAGCACGGTGCACAGGAGTCTTTCGCCGTAGACGAACTGTGCGACCAAACCCACAGCCAACTGTAAATAGATACCTACGACGAAGGTCACAGCCTTTGCCTTGTTGGACAGGAAGAGAATGCGCTCATCTTTGCCGGCGGCCTCATAGTCCGCGGCCTTTTCCGCAGAGGATGCGATTCGGTGCAGCTTTACCAGCCGCAGAACCCCGACCACGGTCAGACCGGAGCCGAGACCGCACAGCAGTCCGCTCTGATAATCGCTGCCGTTATTCATGGTAAAGAGAATCCACATGACCATACCCACGATGATATAGGTCACGGACAGAATCTTCTGATGCTTGATACTCATGTTGTTTCCTCCTCAAATTCAAAAATTTCTTCGATACTTACCCCGAAGACCACCGCAAGCCGATGGGCGAGGGTCAGGGAGGGGTTATATCTGCCGCTCTCCAGCGAGATTACCGTCTGGCGGGAGACCCCCAGCGCAGCGGCCAACTGCTGCTGGGTCATGTCGCAATCCTTTCGGCGGCGCTCAATATTGTTTTTCATAAAATCACCTCACGATTTGTAAAGCTTGCTTTACATTTGCATCCTATCACATCTATTCTAAAATGTCAAGCTTACTTTACATTTTGAATTTATAAGAAATTCTTAAGTCGCCCTGTTCCCTTGACATATAATTCCGCGCAGACTATAATGAGCCACAGAGAGTGGGTGCTTTGCCCGAATTGAGAATCCCGGAGGTTTTTCCTGTGAAGAAAAAGCTTTATATCGGCGTGATTTGTATACTGGTGCTTACCATGTGCGTCAGCGCTTTCTTTTTAATTCGCTATGCGGTGGAGGGCAAGCGGGAGGCAGACCGCTATGCACAGCTGGCATCCCAGACCACCACGGAGCCTACTGCCGATACAACGGCTCCTTCCGAAACCACCGAACCCACAGCCCCCAAGGAGACCTATCCGCGCAACACGGTGATTCTGGACGAGTATAAGAAGCTCCACGATGACCCGGTGGAGGGCAACTCCGATTTGGTCGGCTGGCTCCGCATCGACGGCACCGTGCTGAACTATCCCGTCATGCAGACCTCGGTTGACAACAAGGACTACTACCTGTATAAGAACTTCGACAAGAAGGAGTCCGTCCGCGGCTCCATCTATGCCCGCGAGGAATGCGATGTCTTCACCCCCTCCGACAATATCACCCTGTACGGCCACAATATGAAGGATGGCTCCATGTTTGCCGGCCTCTTCAACTATGCCGACAAGAAGTATTGGGAGGAAAACAGCCTCATCACCTTTGATACCATCTATGAGTATCATACCTATAAGATTTTCGCGGTCTTCAAGACCACCGCAACTCTGGGTCAGGGCTTCACCTATCAGAAGTTTGAGAACGCCAAGGACGAGGCAGAGTTTGATGCTTTCGTCAAGAAGTGCCGGGAGCTGAGCTTCTATGACACCGGCGTGATTCCTGCCTACGGCGATAAGCTCATCTGCCTGTCCACCTGCGAGTATTCTCTGGAGAACGGCCGCTTTGTAGTTGCTGCTGTCCAGATTAGTTAATTTCTTTGATACAATGCAGCCGCCGAAGAAAATATTGGCGGCTGTTTGTTTACAATTCCTTTGTTTACTTTCATCCGTATTCATGCTATAATGCTGCAAAAACAGAAGAAGGAGGCGGTATTACGCACCGTTTCTGGGAAGAATTACAGGATTTCCGCAAGAAGGGCGATATGGTGCTTCTTGTGCTCTGCCTGATTACGGCGGGCTTCGGACTGGTGTGTATCGCCAGTGCCACCAATGCCCCCAAGTTCGAGGGCAATCTGCGCTACATTCTGATTCAGCTGGTCGCCATCGGACTGGGCGTTTTCATGTATGCCGTGGTGTCCTCCATTGATGTGGAGTATCTGTCCGAGCGAAGAATTGTTCTGGTTGTGTTCAATGTGCTGCTGCTTATGATGCTGATTCCCTTCGGCACGGATAACAACACCGGCAACCGAAGCTGGCTGGATTTTCCTCTGCTGCCCGTCAACATACAGCCCGCAGAGATTTGTAAAATTACCTATATCATCATCATGGCCTCGGTCATGGCATCGAACCAAAACCGCATCTCCGCCATCCCCACCATCATCCAGATGGTCATGCATCTGGGCATCATCGTTGTGCTGAATCTGGTGCTGTCTCGGGACATGGGCGTGTCGCTGATTTTCGTATTCATCTTCATCGGCATGGCCTTTGCCGGCGGCGTGAGCATCTGGTGGTTCTTAGCGGCGGGCAGTGCCATCGGCGTGGCAATCCCGGTGCTGTTCCCGCTGCTCGATGACTACCAGCAGGAACGCATCAAGGTCCTGATTGACCCCACCTTTGATGCCGAGGGTGTCGGCGCGCGCTATCACAGTAAGATTAACGCCATGTCCATTACGGGCGGCGGACTGTCCGGTCAGGGACTGTTCAACGGCAACCGTACTCAGGGCGGCTACCTGTTTGCCCAGCATACGGACTATATTTTCTCCTCCATCGGCGAGGAGCTGGGATTCCTGGGATGCTTGGCAATATTGCTTTTGGAGCTTGCCATCATCGCCAGATGCATCTGGGTGGGCGTGAAATGTCAGGACTATATGCGCCGCCTGATTTGCTACGGCGCGGCCTCCGCTCTGATGTTCCAGATGATTATCAATGTGGGCATGTGCATCGGCGTTATGCCCGTTATCGGTCTGACCCTGCCGTTCTTCAGCTACGGCGGCTCCTCCATTGTGACGATTTTCGCCATGCTGGGGCTTGTCTCCGGCGCGCATGCCCGACCGCAGGAACGAAGTCACGAGCGTTATATCCAGCCCAACCGCTACAGCAGTCTCTATTGATGAAAAGCCTGTCCGCAAGGACAGGCTTTCAAAATTTTTTTCAATGTCTTTGTCCGATTCTCGTTCCTGTTTGCGTCTATACAGACAGAAGGCCTTTTACACTAGGAGGAACATTATGGAAGACGAGAAAATCATTGACCTCTATTTTGCCCGGGATGAACAGGCTTTGGTGCAGACGGAACTCAAGTACGGAAGCTACTGCAAAGCTATTGCCATGCGCATTCTGGAAAATAACGAGGATGCCGAGGAAGCACTGAGCGATACCTGCCTCAAAGCGTGGAATATCATCCCGCCTACCCGCCCGAGCATTTTCCGCCTGTTTCTGGCGAAGATTATCCGCAATCTGTCCTTTTCCCGCTGGCGAGAGCAGAGTGCCCGGAAGCGTGGGGGCGGCGCGGTAGCGGTGGCGCTGGAGGAGCTGGGCGAGTGCATTCCCGCTTCTTCCGGGGCAGATGAACGGGTGAATCTGCACGAGCTATCCGGTACCATCCGCGCCTTTCTCGATACCCTGCCCAAGCGGGATGCCGATGTGTTCCTCCGCCGCTACTTCTTTGTGGAGGATGTGCCCGCCATTGCCGCGCGCTATGCCATGCGCCCGGACAGCTTAAGCCGGAGCCTCCTGCGCACACGGAAGAAGCTGAAGAACTATCTTATTCAGGAGGGCTATGCACCATGAAAGCGGAAGATTTATTCCTTGCCATCGGCACCGTGGATTCCCGCCGTCTTGCTGCCACGGAAGCGCAGCTACCCTCCGTGAACCACATGGAGGCAACCGAAATGAAAGTGAAAAATCCGAAAAAGCTAATCCGCAATATGATTCTTGCGGCAATTATCGTTACTATTCTCACCGCGACGGCCTACGCCGCCGTTAACGCCCGCATCCGCCTGAAAACCACCACCTTCCAGAATGGAGAGATCGTGGAGCAGCCCACGGAAGGCGCATATCAGGTGGAGGTGGATTTCCAAAGAACCACCAATGAATATCTGGAGCTGGGGTCTGTCTATCCCCGATTCCTGCCCGCGGGGTGCGCGCTGCGCTTCGTCTCCGATACCGCATTGGGTCAGCAGACCCTGTGGTATTCTATGGGCGATGACGAAGAAGCGGTTTTCTTCTCCGTCATGCTGGGAAGTGACGGCGGGCAGTTCGGACTGGACAAGGTGGCAAGCACCGAAGAGGTTAAAATCAATTCTTACACCGGCATCCTGTATACCCATGAGAACGGTTCCCACTCCGTTGTATGGCAGGACGAGGCGCAGGGCTTCGGCTTCATGCTCCATTGCCGGGGGGATTTGGATGCTTTGGCCATTGCCCGCAGCGTGGGCCCCGGCGAGCCCCTGACTCCCACCCGTGCGCCCGATTATGATATTGCCCTTGCCGAGCTGGGCGACTACCGCATTACGGCACTTCCCGATGGCTTTACTCAGACGGACTTCATGGCCTGCCCCTTGGAGCAGGGCGGCGGGGAGTATGCCTATGTCCGCCGCTGATATGGGGACAGGGTCACCACGGATACTACCATCTATTTTGAGTATGAGCACTTCACGCTCCAGTCCGACGAACCCATGAACCATCCCATTGAGCCTGTTGAGAACACCCCCGAGACCAGAATCAAGCAGCTTGGCGGCGGGGAACCCGCAACGATTTTGGGGCTTCCCGGTGCTGTCAGTGACGACAGTGTCATCTGGGTGGACTGGGATGCACAGACTTCCTTCCGCATCTATGCACCCCACCTGACCAATGCTCAGCGCCTCGCCCTTGTCGAGAGCGTCCAGCGGTTTAATTAACGATAGGAGTCTTTAACGGCGTAGCCGTTAAAGACTCAGGCATCAGGCTTCAGGCATCAGTTTTTTTCGTTTATCTGGGACAATGCACCGATTTTGCTTCCCCTGATGCCTGATGGCGGATTCCTGATGTCTGCGCACGCAAGTGCGCGAAAGCCCCCTTTCGCTTACCCCAACACCGCCAAAGGATTAAGGCCATCGGCTCCGCCGATGGCCTTAATCCTTTGCGATTATAAAATAAATATTCTTGATGTGATGAAACATTGCCCAATAAAACAACATTAAGTATATGTTACGATTGACAATTTCATGTTTCATGAATACAATCATAATTAAATAATACTATTATTGAAAGAAATTTATTTATGGGCGGTTTCATGCATGATGATTTAATAGAGCGTCTGCGCCGATTGGATGAAGATGCAGAACTGATATTTGATGATGACCAACACTTCCGCATGGTTATTGTCGGCGGCAGCGCGCTTATTTTACTGGAGGCAGTTTCCCGCGCTACCCATGATATTGATGCACTGGATGTTTCACCGCAGATTTTGGGATTGCTGGAAAAGTACGACATCAATACTAATGTGGGTACTTATATCAATAACTTTCCGTAAAATTATGATTGACAGGCTTGTGCCCATTCCTGTCGGCGGCAATCGGATAGACTTCTATACTGCATCACTGGAAGATATTGTGATTGCAAAGCTCTGTTCCTATCGAGAGACGGATATACAGGATATTATCAGTGACGGCGTCTTAAAAGCGCTGGACTGGGATAAACTAGAGCACCTTGCAACTGCCGAAGATGAAGCGAAAGCTTCTGCATTGAATTCTTTTCGCTACGCCGATTTCAAAGCGAACTGTGACCAATATGTTGAGAGGTGGAGACCATGCGGCAGCTTACCTTCAAAGGATATCTGACCCGATATGTGCGGGAACTGTCCTATCAAGATACCAATAGCCTATATAAACTGACGCAGGAAGCCGCGGAGAATAATCCGCGCCTTATCGAGCCGCTTTTTTTGTATGCATTGTATACGAAAAATCTGGAGGTACTTCTGCGCGCAGCAAAGCATACTTCAAAATACGATGTGTTTACTTCCTTTGCTGAGCGGTATAATGAGGCGGATATGGATTCCCTTTTTGAGAACAACTCCGCAGAACTTCCCGATGCATTCCGAAAAACTTGGCGCAGCTATCAAAGCATCAAAAACCGCACGGTTTCCGACAATCAAACCAAGGATTTCATGCGTCGGAAAATTGTCCGATTACAGGAAAGCAAGCGTATCACCAATTATCGGATTTACAATGGCCTCGGCCTAAATCCGGGAAATGTAAACGCATGGCTGAAAACAGGGGCATCGGAGAAAGTCAGTCTGGAAACCGCCCGAAAAATTCTGCAATTTGTTCAGAAATAGTACAATGTGCGAAGTTGTTGCCAGAATGGCAGTTGCAAAAAATATGTGACGGTGGCATTATAATCATTGTGCTATACTGACTCCATTTTTACAACATATACAGGCGCCGCCGAGTTTCCCCGGCGGCGCTTCGTCAATATTATTTCTTGGGCACTTCATATCCCATGGCAAGGTCACTGTCGCGCAGACCCTTGGTGGTGGGGTCGTTGACGATGCCCAGCACGCTCAGCAGGGCGAACACGGCGTTTAGAATGCCGAGAATCTTCTCCTGCACGCCCGCCAGCTCCACGGTCATCCCCAGTGCGGCGGCGAAGGCTTGCACCACCAGCAGGGCGGCGGGGACAAAGCTCATCCAGAAATTGGGATTTTTCAGGCGTACCTTCCAGTTAATCAAAATGTTTCAACCTCTCTTCCAAGATGCTCAGCCTATGGTCGAGGGCTTTCATCTGCTCCTCCACCACGGGCATTCTTTTGGCAAAATTGTTGTGCTCCCGCACCTCCCGCGCCAGTGCATCCAGCTTGGTGTCCGTCACGGCCTGGGCGGTGCGCATAGTGTTCTCCCGCTTGCGCTCGGTCAGCAGATTGCTCAGCATCACGCCGAGCAGAGAAGCCACCGCGGTAATCAGGGAGGAAATGGTGATGTCGGTCATGGGTTCTCCTATAGTCCGTAGATTTTGGTGGGCACGAACATGCTGTCCTCCGGGGCGGAGAAGAAGGAAATACCGCTGTCCGTGCTTCGGATGTGGCGCATATTGGCTCCCACCATCAGGTGGGAGGCAGCATCCTTGGGGAAAATCTGCATATATCGGTTCCCGTCCCACGCAAATTCTATGGCAAGATAGAGATACTGCCCCAAGCTCATATTCACTGCCTGCGTGGGGAACGGGCTCTCCGGCGCGGGATTCTCCCACAGGAGCACCGGCCCCCAGAAATGCTGCCTTGCGTATTCCAGATTCACTGCCTCGGAGCCGTCCTCCGGGGTGGGCAGTCCTTTCAGATGGTTGCCGTGCAGATTCACATCCAGCCCGATGCCTAAGGTCTGCGCTTCCGATGCTCTGCGGCCCAGCCCGATTGCGTGGCTGTCCCGGCTGAAATCCGCCAGTGCGAACGCAACGGGCAGGGTTACAAGATTTCCAAGCCGCAGGTGCAGATTATCCGCGATGCGAAGCCGAACTTCATAGTCGCAGCTTGCGTCGGCGGGGAAAATGGCACTTGCATCTGCAATGCTTCCCTGGGGCAGTCCGGTGAGCGGGATGCTGTGCCAGTCGGCGGATTTCCCCGCGCGGTATTGCAGGCTGTAGGCTGCCGTATTCCCGCCGGGAAGTGTGCATACGCGGCTCTCAAAGCTTACAAGACCCAGCTGCCCTTCCGCATCGGGCTGCCCCATGCTGTCGCACCGCTGACAGTGCAGGATTTTTACCTCGGGAGGGCTGTAGGGCAGCACCTGCACGGTGGTTTCTTTGGTTTCGGTCTGACCGTCGGAGAATACAGCCGTGACCGTTACGGCCACGGTTCCGGCGTTGGGCAGGGCAAAGGTCAAATCCGTGCCGAAGGCGGATACGCCGCCGCAGACCATGGTGACGCGGCTGAGCTCTATGCCCTCGGGGCAGGAAACCTCTGTCTCTATATGTAAACGGCTGTGACCTTGAATAAGCCCGCCGTACTGTGTCCACAGTCCGGCGCTGTCCGATAGCTTCCAGGTCATTGCCTCGGAAAAAAGTTGTAGTGCTTCCATACTACCTCCGCTCGCAATTCTAAATTCGTCTTCTGACTCCGGCGGGATTTCTCCCGCCGTTTTTTTATCGGCTCTTGGGCTTGGCGTCCAGTGCTTTCCCTGCAATGGTGGCGGACTGCTTCTGGGTAATGGCACCGTAGTTTACGGCGCTGTTAATGTAGCTGTTGATGCTGTTCCAGCTGTCGCCGCTCTTGGCCATGCTCACGGAGTTGTTAAGTACTACATCGTAGGATGACTTCTTGGCGGTTCCGCCCCCACCGCCGCCACCGGAGGAGACGGGGTGCTTTGCCGCCCATTCCAGCTCAAATCGGCGCA
>JAZRVX010000218.1:0-12910 GCA_045599455.1 Faecousia sp.
AGGAAATGGGCTTCGCATCCGCCGTAAGTATCAATGCCCCCATCACAAATGCACAGAAAATCAGCCGTTTCATATCCTCACCTCAAAGGTAGGATGCGAAACGGCTGAAAAATTATTCGCATTTTACGACAATATTTTGACAATCCCATGGAATGCCGCATTATCCTCCCGGTGGCTCTTAGCTTCTGTCTCAAGCCTCTTGCGCAGCGTATCAAGCCTTTCGTCTTTCTTACCTGTGCGCCTCTGCTCGGTCTCATAGGAACGCAGAAGGCGCATGAACTCCTGTTCCATAACCTTGGAATCGGCGGAGTATTCGGCTTTCAGCTCGCTCATGCGGCGGCTGTGGGCTTCTGCAAGGTTCTTTCTTTCCTGCTCATAAAGTGCCTTGTGCGCCTTGTCCACGGCATCCCGCTGAGCCTTGTAATTTGCAAGCACGGTCTTTACATCCTCACCGGCATTGCGGGTGGAAAAACGAATATCAGGATTATCTCGGTCAAATGTGCCCACATTGTCCGTTGCAGACTTCACCTGCTCGGGATGCAGTGCAATATAAGCATCTGTTTTTCTTCCGAAGCTTCCGGCATCCTCCCGAATAATGACACCATCATACCCGTTTGCTTCCAGCACTTTAGTAATTACTTCCTTTGCGGAAGTATCAAGCTTCTTGCCCGCTGCTTTCCACTCATCGAGAATAGTATCATCCTTATCAAGCATTGCTTTGAAGGCATCGTCATTATAAAGCTGTCGTGAAGAAACACCGGGGTTCTGCCCTCTCCACTGCTTTATGTATTCCATCTGGTCATGCTCGTTGTCTTCGAGGCGTTTATGATATTCCGAATCAAGGCTTTCTCTATGCTTCAAAATGGATGTATATTCTTCGGACAACCGAGAAATCTGTCTGTAAAGATGTTCTCGGTTATTGACCGTCAGCGGATTTTGGATGCTGGCATAAAGTGCCATTTGCTTGTCACCGCGAAGACCGATATTTCTGTCATCGGATTTCATAAAGATTCCAAAAGGTGTGCCGTTATCGCTGGTGCCTGCGCCGGCGTGCCGAGTATCAAAAACAGTGAAATCGTTATTGGTCTGGTGGTAAAGGACTTTCGGTGTGCCGTCAGGGTTTGTAACCACCGAATCCCCGAACCACCGCCGGAATTGTGGTGTTTCTGTCAAGTCCTGCCCGATGGTGGCAGTGCGGGAGGATTTCATGGATTCAGGCTTGACAACACTCTGAGATTGTGATAGCTTCTTCTTAGAGGTTGGTGTACCGTCGTAATTCGACAATCCGTCAGAAATGCCGGGGTCGTGGATGGAGCCAATCTCATTTTTTGTTGCTATTGCGTAAATCTGCTTTCTAACATCGGAATCAATAGCTCTAATTCTAAACAGAACATAGAAATCTTCTCCATCAATTTTTGCAAGCGCAACATAAGACTCCCATTCTATTTTCCCATCGATATTTGCAGATGAAGTATTATGTTTGTCATCAACAGAGCTAAAGGAATATACAGCGTTTCTAATAAGCTCAAAGTATTCAGAAAGTGCCGTAGCTCTTTTGGAATCATTTACACCGACAGCAGAATGATTAAGACCGTCTTTGGTGAGATAAGCCTCAACATAGTTCTCTCCATTGCGCAAATACACACTGACACCAAGTGCCTTTTTTAATATATCTTTAATATACTTTCTGGCACTCTTGTAATCACTACTGTTGATTTCTGCATGTGATTCCAGCGTTTCCTTTGAAATAGTGATATATTTCTTGGATTCATTAAGCCTTGCAACGGTGGCTTTTATTGCTTTTATTTCAGAAGCATAGTCTTTGTATTTGACGAAAACCTTGTCAGTATTGTTAGACCGCATATCAAATAGCACCTCACCGGAGGTGTTATTTTTTTGTCCTTCCTCCTGCAGGTTGTAGTTTTCCACGGCCTTGGCGGCCACATCGGAGAACAGGGAAATAATCTGCTCGTTGGTGGTGATGCTCTCCTTGACCTCCGCAGCAATTCGGCTTTCGGGGGACAGCCCCTTGTAGGCTTCCTTCAGGTCTTTTACCAGATTTTTCAGGAAGGAAACAATCTTATCAAGGATGCCCTTGTTTTCCATAGCCTCATAACCACGATTCGCGAAAAACATAGCCGCTTTGCATTCTCTGGAAAGGTAGGATGCAAAGCGGCTATTGATTCTTTTCGTATTGTCGTAAAGCAAGTGTTGCGAAGACAAAGGCTTCCCATTGGGGAGCTGTCGCCACCGCCGAGTAGAAACCGGGGAAAAACACCATCTTCCAACGAACGGTGGTAACTCTAGCGCCCGCAGGCGCTGTTTCGGAGCGCAACCGCCCGTAGGGCGGCTCTTGGCGCGGAGATGATGAGGTCAAAAAACTTGAAAACGCAACCGTTTTACAAAACAACACAGATATTTACAGTGCAGTATTGACCTCATCCGTCAGCCGTTTTGCGGCTGCCACCTTCCCCAAGGGGGGAGGCTTATTGCGCCCGGTTCGTTACTGCACGAAAGCTTTCTTTTCCGTTCTTCCCGAATTTACAGATAGCCGAAAAGTCACAAGTTTTCTTCACGCGAGGTCGTGGACAATCTGCTCGGCGATGCGGTAGATATCCTCCATGGTATTCATGGACGAAATCTGATTTTTGAAATACGCGCTGTGGGGCACGCCCTTGAGGTACCAGGCAAAATGCTTTCGTGCCTCCAAACATGCCACATGCTCGCCGTGGTCTTCCTCGGAGAGCTTAAACTGCTCCACAGCAACCGCAATACGCGCGGCAAGGTCGGGGCGCGAAGGGATGGGGAAGTCTGCCATCTGTGCCTTGACCTCGGCAAAAATCCAAGGGTCACCGAAGGCGCTTCTGCCAATCATAAGGCCATCGGCCTTCGTCCAATTCAGGCACTTGCGGGCAGCTTCTGCCCCGGTGATGTCACCATTGGCAATGACGGGGATGGAAAGATTCTCCTTGACCTTACGAATAGCATCCCAGTCGGCAACGCCGGAATAGAGCATGGTTTTGGTTCTGCCGTGGACACAGACCATGTCCGCACCCGACTGCTCCATCCGCTTGGTAAAGTCCAGAACATTGATGCTCCCCTTGTCCCAGCCAAGGCGACACTTGACGGTAACGGGCACATCCACGGCTTTTTTCACCGCTTTGACAATCTCCCCGGCAAGCTCCGGGGTACGCATAAGGCCGCTGCCGTCGCCATTGTTGGCAATCTTCGGCATGGGACAGCCCATATTGATATCGATGTAATCACAGCCGGAAATTTCCAGTGCAAGGCGGGCACCCTCGGCCATGACAGCGGGGTCATTGCCGAAAATCTGGGCTCCGCACACACCCTCGGGGGTCTTGCGCAGGAGCTTGGCGGTCTTCTTATCCTTGTAGACCAGTGCCCGGGAGGAAACCATCTCCGTCACCGTCACTCCGGCACCGAGACGGGCACAGACCGCGCGGAAAGCATAGTCCGTTACACCCGCCATGGGTGCCAGAAACAAGGGATTATCTATCTCTATGGAACCGATTTTCATGTATTTCTCTCTTTCTCGCAATTTTCATAGCAGGCTGCAAATCAGCCAAACAAGCCCCGTTGCCCCGGCACCGCACAGCGCCCAGAATGCGCCGAAGGCATAGGGAGAATGCTTCTCCCGGCGGCTGCTGTGGACAATTCTCTGTGCCTCCTGCAAAAGCTTCTCCTCCGTAACCCCCTTGCCGAGAGCGGAGGAACGCAGGATAAAAATGGCCTGCTCAAAAAGCTCCGGGTCGGGTGACTGCACCACAATGACCTGTCTTGATATTCCCTTAACCACGCAAAACACTCCTTTCAGGAGAATGTTACCCGGAAAAGGGAAAAATTAGTCCGCCTGCTTCTTTTTTCTGCACCAGTCGGTGATGGCGCTTACATTGGGTTCGGAAAGGTTTTCGAGAAGTGCATCCGCAGCAAAGAAGCGAAGCTCCGACACCTCGCTGAGCTGTGGTCTGAGACTTCCGGAATACTCACGGCACAGATACACAATATCTACAACGGATACCACATCGCCATTGGGATAGGTATAGCGCATATCCTCCCCGGAATAGATACCGAAAAGCTCCAATTCCCCGGCAGTCAGCCCGGATTCTTCAAAAAGCTCGCGGCGTGCGGTATCCTCCGCTGATTCAAACAACTCCATACTTCCACCGCACTGTCCCCAGCAGCCGTTATCCGTTCGCTTCTGCAAGAGGATATATCCGCGGCTGTCTTCCACCAGAACACTGGCACCCACCTGAATCAAAGGCCGATGCCCTACAACTTTGCGCAAATCAAGAATGTATTCGGACATTACAAATCCTCCTCATCAATGGGGCGCTTATAGCGGCCGTGAGGCTCCCACGCAGGAAGTGGGAAGCGCTGCATGGCGCCGAAAATGCGCTCCTTTAAATCCGGATAGGTTTTCACAAGGTCAAAAATCAAGTCCTTGACCTCCTCACGCTTGGTGTGCTTATCCACCGGGCAGCGATTTTGTAGGATGGGTAAACCCTCCCGGGTTGCGAAGTTATCCACGGTCTTCTCATGGATATAGAGCATGGGGCGAATTTGGGTAATGCCGGTGCGGTCAAGGTCGGTGACCGGCTGGAAGCAGGATATGCGCCCCTCGTAAATCAGGGACATGACGAAGGTCTCCACTGCATCGTCATAGTGGTGACCTAAGGCAAGCTTATTAAAGCCCTTGTCTAAAAGCGTCTGATTCAGCGCACCACGGCGCATCTTGGCGCACATGGAGCAGGGGTTCTTCTCCTTGCGGTAGTCGAAGATAATGGGGCCAATCTCGGTCTTCACGACGGTATAGGGTACGCCAAGCTTATCGCAAAGCGCCTGCACGCCGCTGTAGTCCATGCCCAGACCCATGTCGATGGTGACAGCCTCCAGTGTAAAGGGTTTATTATAATAGGAGCGAAGCCCTGCCAGAAGCACCAGCAGCACCAGCGAATCCTTGCCCCCGGACACGCCCACGGCGATCCGGTCACCGGATTCAATCATGCCGTAGTCCTCCACGCAACGGCGGACAAGGCCCATAAGCTTTTGCATAGAATTTCCTCCCCAAAAAGCGTAAAATCGAAATTAAGAATTTAAGAGCATTTGAAAGCAATCAGAAGATTTCAAGAGCATATACCGCACAGCATAAAAAAGTTTTTGAAAAGTGATTGACATTTTTTTGCCGATATGGTATAAAAATCAGGCGTTTTGAAGTATTGTACTTCAATCGCCTGACAATGTCAAAATATTTTAACCTAATTGGAGGAACGCATATGTCCACTACCCTCGCTAAGAAGGAGACCGTGGAGCGCAAGTGGTATATCATCGATGCTGCCGGCAAGCCCCTGGGCCGTACCGCTGTCATCGCTGCTAACCTGCTGCGTGGTAAGCACAAGGTCGATTTTACCCCCAATGTTGACTGCGGTGACTTCGTCATCGTCATCAACACCGACAAGGCTGTTCTGACCGGCAAGAAGCCCGAGCAGAAGATTTACTACCGTGTTTCCGGTTGGATTGGCGGCCTGAAGGAAACCAAGGCTCGCACCATGATGGAGACCCGCTCCGACTTCGCTATGGAAGTCGCCGTCAAGGGCATGCTGCCCAAGAACGCTCTGGGCCGCAGCTGCATGACCCGCCTGCACCTGTACAAGGGTGCTGAGCATCCTCATGCCGCCCAGAAGCCCGAAGCCTGGACTCTGGACTAATTGGAGGTAACACAGTATGTACGAAAGCAAGAAGAAGTATTTTTACGGTACCGGCCGTCGTAAGTCCAGCATCGCCCGCGTTCGCGTGTTCGAGAACGGCACCGGCGCTATCACCATCAATGGCCGCGACATCGATGACTACTTTGGTCTGGACACCCTGAAGCTGGTTGTCCGTCAGCCCCTGGTTACCACCGGTCTGGTTGATAAGGTCGATGTGGCTGTCACCGTCTGTGGCGGCGGCGTTTCCGGTCAGGCCGGCGCTATCCGTCACGGCATCTCCCGCGCTCTGGTTGTTCTGAATCCCGAGTACCGCGCTGCTCTGAAGGCTGCCGGCTTCATGACTCGTGACCCCAGAATGAAGGAGAGAAAGAAGTACGGCTTGAAGGCTGCCCGTCGTGCACCTCAGTTCTCCAAGAGATAATTGCTTCTATCGGATATTTTGGAATACCTTCGCTTCGGCGAAGGTATTCTTCTTTATAAGAGAACTGGGGTGACATCCTCGCGGCATAGCCGCTGCGGTCGACGCTAAAAACACGCCACAGGCATGTTTTTTTACGCGCCGACAGTTCTCCAAGCGCTGATTTCTTATATCAGTTTATCAGAAGACTTCCACTTCGGTGGAGGTCTTCTTTTCTGTGTAAGAGAACGGATTGCAAAATATTGATTCTTCACAGAGTAGTTTTATGCGTTCTATTATAAAAAGCATATTATCTAAGGATGTTTGACCTCATCATCTCCGCACTAAGAGCCGCCCTGCGGGCGGTTGGGCTCCGAAACAGCGCCTGCGGGCGCTAGAGTCAGCAACGCTCGACGGAAAATATACATTTTTCAGATTGTCCTCGGCATTGCCCCTTGACGAAGCCTTGGACTGTGCGCAACTAAGGCCTGAAGGCTGACACCTGATGCCTTACCAAGTTACCGCAGGGATGGAGCTTGCTCCATCCATCTGCAACACAGAAAATACATAACACTTGCGCCCTTGCAGGCAATGGAAAAAGCAAGCTTTTCCTTACGATACACTTCACAGCAGTAAACCGTCGTATTAGTGTGCGCTTGCAGGTATATTTTTCGGTAGAAAGAAATATTTTCTTCTCAAAATGCAACCGAAAGGGTGTAAAATTCGTATATATAGGTGAAACCAAGAGTAAGGAGGCTCATTATGGAAGACAGCAAAATCATCAAGCTGTACTTTGACAGGTCGGAAAACGCCATCCGCGAGACCGGGAAAAAGTACGGTACATACTGTTACTCCATCGCAAGCAACATACTTGCCAATCACGAAGATGCCGAAGAGAGCGTCTCGGACACCTATCTGACTGCGTGGAACACCATCCCGCCCCATGTACCGAAGGTACTGGCAGCATTCCTCGGACGCATCACACGGCAAATCTGCATTGACCGTCTGCGAAAATACAAGGCATTCAAGCGGGGCGGCGGGGAAATCGGCACCGCACTGGAGGAACTGGGCGAATGTGTATCCGGCCGCGATGATGTGGAGACCACCGTCTACCGCAAGGAGCTGATGGCAAGCATCAACCGCTTTCTGGCGGGTCTCAGCACTGCGGAGCGCAGTGTATTCGTTTGCCGGTACTGGTATCTGGATTCCACGGAGGCCATTGCCGAAAAATCCGGATTCACCGTGAGCAAAGTCAAATCCATGCTGTACCGCATCCGCAGGAGATTGGATGCGCATTTAGAAAAGGAGGGATTCCGATGACAAACATCTATATGCTGAGTGCACTTTCCGATATTGCCGACGAATACATCATGGAAGCGCAGGAAATGCGCTGCTCGACCACACGAAAGGCACGCAAGCGCTCTCCCCTGCTGATTGCGGCGGTCATTGGGATGCTCCTGCTGCTGGTGGGATGTGCGGCAATCTATGTGCTGAAAATGCAGGACTTCACCCTCGGGCAAAAGGTGACCCAAGAGCCGGTATTTGCAGAGAAGGGTTTCGCCGTCACAGGATACGAAGATGTAACCTACAATGTGCTGACACTGAGCGGTGTGAAAGGTTCTGCCAATTATCAGGCGGCGCTGGAATGGCAGGCATTCAAGAATGAATATGACCCCAACTATGAAATTGCAAATGAACTGGCGCGAAGGCGCACATGGCCACGATATCCGGAGCAATACGATGCCTACAGCATCTACAGCGACACCATGCGAGATAAACTGGACGAGATTCTGGAAGCCCACAGTCTGAGACCCGCGGGCGCAAGATTAAAATTTCGCACCATGAAGAATCTGCGCGATGCACTGGGAATCCCGGCCAAAATAGAAGCCGCCAACGGCACTGTGATTGCCATAGGCGGCGGCTATGCCATGGACGGTGGGTTCGTGGGACTGGGAATGGATTTTATTTTCCCAAATGCCGCAGGAACAGAGCGATACGCCACATGGGGAAATCTCAAATGGTGCCCCAAGGACTGCTTTGACAGCGACATCGTGACCCTCAACGCTGACAGTGATTGGACACAGTGGAACTGTGATACCAAGCACGGGAAATATCTCATCATCCGCTCCGAGGATGACTGGCGTGCGTACATCCTGTGCGACCAAGGAAACGCCGTGCTCTCGCTGATGGTGGAAACAACCGCAGACCCCAGCGGCCAATGGGACAAGCACTGCCTGACAAACGGGCAGCTGGAAGCAATCGCCAACGCCATTGACGAAGAAATCCGGCTGCGAAGCTTAACCAAGGACGACTTGGCCGCGCAGCCCCAAATCCCCACGGCACGCACCCAGGACGGTTACACGCTGGAACTAAAGAATGTGATGACGGATGGCTACACGGCAAATCTGACCTTTGGAGTGACTGCCCCGGAGGGTAAGAACATCAGCAGCAGCAAAATGGAAGACGGAATGAGCCTGACACCGGCCTTTATCAACATGAAAAACGCAGAAAACGAAAGCTGGGAAGCCTCCGGCTTCAGCGGCAGCAACGAAGACAACGACGGAAAATCCAATACAGTTGACCTTATTTATATGGTGGATGCCGAGGTATTGAACGGAAAGATTCCCTTCGCTCCGGGTTCTAAGTGGGTGGTGCACATTGAAGACCTGAAAACCTCCCACTGGGATGAAGAAAAAATGTTTATGATGGAAAGAACTCTCGCCGAGGGAGAATGGCAGTTTGAAATTGATTTTACAGAAAACAGCGGTGACTTCCGTGAGATTGAACTACTGAGCGAACCCATCGTGACCAAGGCCAGCGTGGGATGGACCCCGGAGGGAACCGATCTATTTGAGGATGTGACCGTCAGCTCCTTCAAGCTGCGCAGCACCGGCGCAAATGTCACCATCAGTCACGACAACGCCGACCTGTGCTATATAAACGGCAGCCGAATCTGGGCAGTCATGAAGGACGGGAGCAAAACCGAAATGGCAGGAAACGGCGGATTCATTCAGGCGCAAGTGCCCCTGAATCTGGACGAAGTGGAATATGTGCTGCTGGCAGACGGGACGAAGCTTCCCATGCCGGAGTAATATAAGGTTTTCTTAAATGACGGTTTCCTCCGCAGGTCTTGCATTTGCTCCGCGCACATGGTATACTTTGGGTAATATTTTGGAAGATAATAGCCAAAGAGCGGATGTGAGAAAATGAAAAAGCGGATACATATTTTGCCCGGTTTACTGTGCGCAGTGCTCCTGCTGAGTGCCTGCGCCGGGACGCAGACAGCGCCGAAGCCCGAACAGGTAACCATGTCGCTGTTCCCTGCGGAGGAAGTAACCAACATGGTGAGCGGGCAGACCATACAGTTCACTGCTATTCTGGAATCCGGCGAAAGCCAGAACAAAATCGTCTGGAAATCCCAGAACGAGACTGTGGCCACCGTGAATGAAAACGGCGAGGTCACCGCCAAGAGCGAAGGCGAAACCGTCATCGGCGCCGCCATTGATGGACAGGACGAGCTCCACGCCGAGGTCACAATCAAGGTACTGCCCCACACCGAGGACTTCACCATCGGTGAAACTGAAATTACGGTGCTGACAGGAAATACCATCACATATCTGCCGGAGTGCACCGTTTCCCCGGCAAACGCGTACTACCAGGGCGTGAACTGGGTATCAAGCGATGAATCCATCGCTGTGGTGGGTGCGGACGGCTCCGTATTCGGTATCGCACCGGGCAAATGCACCATCATCGGCACCTCCGAAGACCCCAAGTGCACCAAGGAAGTCACCGTGGATGTGACGGTCAAGGTGGGCATTGAATCCATCAGTCTGGACAGCACCGGAATCTGCTATGTAGGCAAAAACAGCCACATCAAGGCAAGCATCCTGCCGGACAATGCAGATAAGTCCAAAATTGCATGGAGCTCCTCTGATGAAAACATTGCAACCGTTGACGGGTATGGCAATGTGCTGTTCGTGCAACCCGGCGCGGTGACCATCACCTGCAAGGCAACGGACGGAAGCAGCGCCGAGAGCAGTGTGAGCATCGAGGGTGTGAAGGGTGTGTATGCCCTGCATATTGACCGTAGAAATCCCACTCTGCTGCTGGGCAGCGATGAAAAGCTCAAAACAGTTCCCCTCACCTGCTTCATCATTCCTGCTGACACGGCATTCACCAATGTAAGCTGGGAAAGTGACAACCCCGCGGTTGCCGAGGTGGACGAGAACGGATGCGTAACAGCCCGCGGTGCAGGCAAGGCAACCATTACCGCAACCTCCAAGGATCCCGCCGCAAAGGGTAAGATTCACGACAGCATCACGGTGAATGTGGGCGATGCCGTCCAGAAAATTACACTGAGCGAAATCGGCACCAACCTCTTCAAGGGACACCGTTATGCACTGTCGGCCAAAACGATTCCCGCCGCGCCCGCCATAGCAAAGCTCAAATGGAGCAGCTCCGATGATGCCGTCATAAAGGTGGACGGCTACGGCAATATGCAGGCACGAAGTGTCGGTCAGGCCGTAATCCGCTGTGAGGCAACGGACGGAAGCGGCGTTTACGCCGAAAAAGCATTCACCGTCATTCAGCCGGTGCAGAAGCTCAGCTACAGCGGCAAACGGCTGGTCGTCACCGTCGGAAAGTCAGAAGCATGTGAAATCAGAGTTTTCCCCGAAAACGCCAGCAACCAAGTCCTGCGCTACACAAGCTCCAACCCCAATGTGGCAAGTGTGAACAGTCAAGGTCTTGTGACCGGTGTGAACAGCGGCGAATGCACCATCATTGCCCGCTCCACAGACGGAAGTGAGAAGGAAATCCAAATCCCGGTCATCTGTGAACCCGCAGTTCCCGTGGAGGCAACCAGCCTTGGGCGCACGGGGTACAACGGCTATTACAATGAGTTCACGGTAACCTACACCAATGTAACATCTACAAAGACTGTGACGAAAATCGGCTTCACACTGGCCTACGATGCAGGAAAGGACAGCGGTCAGGCCGACTTCACGGCATCGGCCATGCTGACCCCGGGCAGAACCCTGGAGCTTGGAAGCTGGAAGGCATCGGGACTGAACTTTGTGGACAGCTTCACGATTTACTTAAATTCCATCACCTATAGCGACGGAAGTATAGAAAGCTTTACGGACACCATTGTCGCTACATTTCGATATTGACAGAACCCCTCCCGCAGAAATATGCGGGAGGGGTTTTGGGTTGGGGGCGTAGGATAGGATTGTAGTCAAGGATGGAAGACAATGGAAGCTTTTGTTCAGTTAAAAATGGATAGTTGAGAATTGAAAATAATTGTGTGCTTCGCACGATTTGAAAGAATTTGGGCATAATTTTCTAAACATATCCCGAAGGGTCTCCTAAACTTTCAATTTTCCATTTTCAACTATCAACTTCGCGAAAACTTCCCTTACCCGGCATTGCGGCGGGGTGGGGCGAGGGTTTGATAGAGATACTGCTCCCAGCGGAAAATTCGGGTGTCCTGCTCCAAGTGATAAACCTTACGAATGCCGGTGCACAGGCGAAGAAGCTTACGCTGCATTGCCTCGGTGCGGAAAGTCTCTGCCCGCCCCGCCATACAGGCTGCCGCAAAAATCTCAGCTCTGTCCTCCCGCGGTGACTCCATCGCTTTTTCCGAGGGAAAAAAGCCTGCATACTCGGCGCGCCCATTATTGCCGGGTAAGCCATAGCCGAAATTGGCAGGATTGCAGGTTTCCCAATTATCGAAGGCCGAGCAGGCGGCAATTACTTCGCCATCCATCAGGTGAGTGAAATTGTGTAAAAAAGCGTAGGATTCCCTCCCTGTCCCAGCCGCAAGCGCTATGATTTCCCCATTGCCTCGGTGCAGGGTCAGTCCGCCGCTGTCACTTTGCGAATACATATTGGCACTGACAATGACAATCCGCATTTTCTCTGTAAAAAACTCCGGGGAAAACATTGGCAGAACCGTGTCCAGTGCATCCAAAGCCCGAGCAATTCTCAGGGGCTGGCACTCGGCTGTCAGGCCATAAAGGGTGGGGTCAATGCAGATAGAAAGCGCGTACTCTTCCGACATATCGGATGCTCTTTGCGCAAGAGTGCGGAGTCTGTCCGTACACGGGTTTTGCATGGTGGCGAATTCATCGGACGAAAACGGGAGACTTTCCGTGAGCCATTCGGATGCCGGGAGAATACGCAGATGCCCTCCCGCATCCAGAAGGACGACATGCTCAGGAAGCAAAACTGCACCGCGCAAATCCGTCTGCATTTCCGTACATAAATATAAACTGCCGGATTGCACATCTGCAATGGAAAGATTTGCTTCCTCCTGTATCAGAACAAGGCCGCTTTCGGTAGATGACAAAGCTTTCCCCGGGAGTGCGGTGAGAATCGCCGCGGCTTCGCCCCGCATCAGAAAGCACTGCCCTGCCCCATCCTGAAAAATTGCCGTATTTCCCACACAGGACTTTAAGCACCCCGGGAATCGGTCAAGCTCCATGCCGTTTTCATTGGAAATGATGATGGTTTCCGATAAGCTGCTCAGTGCCAGCTCGGAATCCGACCATGAGAACAAAGAAACATCCTTGCAGGGCATCTGCTTTATCAGGCGCACCATGCCGCCTGCCAAAGACCGGACGGCATCATCCGTGGTGTAATAAAGGGTACTTCCCTGCCAGATGCCCCAGCGGTAACCCGGTGGCAGGGTGACCACGGAAAACTGCAAATCCTCGAATATCTGCCACCCCACGCCTTTGGAAACATCTGCAATCCAGAGAGAATCCTCCTGCGATGTGATCTCGCA
>JAZRVX010000219.1:0-1042 GCA_045599455.1 Faecousia sp.
CTTGATGCACTTGCCGGAGTTGGCAACGGCGGTCACGACGTCGAGGTACAGAGGCTCGCCCTGGGCGCCGGGCTCCTTGGTGCGGTCAAGAACAGCGATCTTCTTGCAGCTGGCGGGGATAGCTTCCATGAGCTTATCCGGGCAGAAGGGACGGAACAGTCTGACCTTGACAAGGCCGACCTTCTCACCCTTTGCCATGAGGTAGTCGATGACTTCCTCTGCAACGTCGCAGATACTTCCCATGGCAACGATGACGCGCTCTGCATCGGGAGCGCCGTAGTAGTTGAAGAGCTTATAGTCGGTGCCGAGCTTGGCATTGACCTTGCCCATGTACTCTTCCACTATCTCGGGGATGGCTTCGTAGTACTTGTTGGATGCCTCACGGTTCTGGAAGAAGATATCTCCGTTCTCGTGAGAGCCGCGCATGGTGGGGTGGCCGGGGTTGAGTGCTCTGTCACGGAAGGCCTTGACAGCGTCCATGTCGCACATTTCCTTGAGGTCCTCGTAATCCCATACTGCAACCTTCTGAATCTCATGGGAGGTACGGAAGCCGTCGAAGAAGTTAAGGAAGGGAACTCTGCCCTTGATAGCTGCAAGGTGAGCAACAGGAGCCAGGTCCATGACCTCCTGAACGTTGCCTTCGCCCAGCATTGCAAAGCCGGTCTGACGGCATGCCATGATGTCGCTGTGGTCGCCGAAGATGCTGAGGGTGTGGCTTGCGAGGGCGCGTGCGGTGACATGGAAAACTGCGGGAAGCAGCTCGCCTGCCATCTTGTACATGTTGGGAACCATGAGAAGCAGGCCCTGGGAAGCGGTGTAGGTGGTGGTGAGTGCGCCTGCGTTGAGGGAGCCGTGAACTGCACCTGCAGCGCCGGATTCTGCCTGCATCTCCTGCACCTTTACGGTGCTGCCGAAGATGTTCTTCTGACCCTTTGCGGACCACTGGTCAACAAAGTCTGCCATGGGGCTGGACGGAGTGATGGGGTAGATTGCCGCTACTTCAGTAAACGCATAGCTGACGTGTGCGGCGGCCTCATTGCCG
>JAZRVX010000220.1:0-3092 GCA_045599455.1 Faecousia sp.
GGGTCGCCCTCACGGATTCGGAGGGTTCTGCGGATTTCTTTCGGTATGACGATTCTTCCCAAATCGTCCACACGGCGGACAATGCCGGTTGCTTTCATGTTCGTGTCTTCCTTTCTGCAGCGCCGACGGCGCAATTTCTTCCATGGGCAGTATTTGCAGAACAGGCAGAATTATACGGTACCGTTCTATGCAAAATCCGACACAATTATTAGATTGAAATTGATAATTATAGTTTTGTATGTTAAACTACCAGTAAACTCCTAATCAATTTGGTAATTTGCAATCAACTCGACTTGTATTGACATCAAAGATAAGGCGGTAGCAATGTGAAAGGTTCTGAAGCAAAACTTGTTTCCTATATGCAGGGAGCAGACAAAAGATTTGTGATTCCTGTTTATCAGCGTAATTATGACTGGAAGTTAGAAAACTGCAAACAGCTTTTTGATGATTTGGTCAAAATCATCCATAAAGAGCGGAAAAGTCATTTCTTTGGAAGCATCGTGTCTGTTCACAGCGATGGTGAATACAACGAGTTCCTTGTGATAGACGGTCAGCAGCGTCTTACCACAATTTCGCTGCTTATGCTGGCAATGTACAATCTAATGAAAGCAGGTGTAATCACCCCTGCACAGGGCAATCTTTCGGATAAGATATTCAAGACATATCTGATTGACGAATGGCAGGAGGATGAAACCCGGATAAAGCTGAAGCCCGTCAAGAATGACAGCAATGCTTTCAAAATGCTTTTCAAAGAGGAAGCGGATTATATTCCGGAATCCAATCTGACAATCAACTATAATTACTTTTATTCCAGAATTCAGAAGGAAGAATTAACCATTGACCAGCTGTATACAGCTATAACCCGGCTGGAAATCATCAACATTACGCTGAATCACGATGATAATCCACAGCTGATTTTTGAAAGCCTGAACTCTACCGGTCTTGCACTGAGTGAAGGTGATAAAATCCGTAATTTTATACTAATGGGACTTCCCTCAAAAGAGCAGAACGAGTTCTATGAAAAATACTGGAATCGAATTGAAGTCAATACAGGTTATGATGTAAGTGCCTTCATTCGTGATTATCTGAGTATAAAGCAACAGACGATTCCGGCGATTAGTAAAGTGCATACAACTTTCAAGGCTTATGTGGAGGACAATCAGATTTCCATCGAAGACCTGCTGAAAGACATGCTGGGATATTCCAAGCGCTATGAGCTTTTGCTGAAGGGTAAGACTTCGGATAAAGCATTGAATGCCTGCATTTATCGCTTGAATAGGTTGGAAACCACCGTTACCAGACCGTTCTTTCTGGAAGTTCTCCGTCTGCGTGAGGAAGGTAATCTTTCAATAAATGAAGTTCGGGATATTTTCCTTTTCACGGAGAATTACCTCTTCCGTCGCATGATCTGCGATTTGCCAACGAATGCTTTGAATAAGATTTTCTTATCGCTTCATAAGGATATAATCCGTTTTGACAATACAGAAACACAGTATCTGGATAAGTTCAAATATGTTTTGCTGAGCAAAAATGAAAAAGGTCGTTTCCCTCGGGATAATGAGTTTGCCGAGGCATTTGCTGCCCGTCAAATCTACCTCATGAACAGCAAAAACAAGATTTACATTTTGGAGCGGCTGGAAAACAGCGGAACAATTGAGGATAAGGATATCTATCGTCATTGCGATGAAGGTACATATACCATTGAGCACATTATGCCCCAGCACCTTACTCCTGCGTGGATATCTGAACTTGGAGATGACTATGAGCTGATTCACGAAAGCTGGCTGCATCGCATTGCAAACCTCACTCTTACAGGCTATAACGCAAAGTACAGCAACAGTCCCTTTACTGAAAAAAGAACCATGGAAAATGGTTTCTTTCAGAGTGGACTGCGCATGAATACTTGGATTGCAGCACAAAAACAGTGGACACTGGTAGAGCTGGAAAAACGAAACGAAAAGCTGATGGAGCAGGCTTTGAACATTTGGCCGATTCCTGCTACAACATATGCCCCCGCCCAAAAACAGTTGGATGCTTATACGCTCGATGATGATGTGGATTTGAGCGGTAGAGAAATCATCCGATTTGAGTACCGTAACACGGTTCAGCCGGTATCCAGCTGGATTGGTATGCTGGAACAGGTGCTGAAGATGCTCCATGCAGAGGATAAATCTGTTCTGTCCGTTTTGGCGCACACGCATAATCCTGAGAATGATTTGAATGTATATGTCAGTGACAACCCGGCGGATTTGCGTGTTGCTCTGCAGTTGGATGATGGTATATATGTCGAGCGAAATACCAGCACCAGCGTCAAACTTTCTATGCTCCGGAAATTCTTTAAGGAGTATAACACCAATCCCGAAGACCTGGTATTCTATCTGAAAGATTCCAACGATGCTCCGGCTGAAGATGAAGCTGGTACACGCTATGAGCTTCGGCGTAAGTATTGGACATTTGCCCTTGATTTTATCCATGAAGCCCACAGTAGTGATGGCTGTTTCTCAAATGTGAATCCCGGCAAAGAGAATTGGATAAGCGGATTTTTCGGGATTAGTGGTTTCCAGATTAGCTGCGTCGCGAATTACGATCAAGCAAGAATTGACTTGGCACTGGGCAAGTATGATAAGGAGCTGAATAAAGCAGCATTTGACTACCTTTATGCTAGAAAAGCTGTGATTGAAAGCCAATTGGGTGTTCCGGTTGAATGGATACGAAGTGACGGTACCAAGGGCTCATTTGTCGTTTACCGCTTGCCGGATATCAGCATTACAAATGAAACTGATTGGATTCAAATGGCAAAATTCCATGCTGAATGGAGCAAGAAATTCTATGATGTATTTGTGCCTGTTTTGAAACAGTGGATAAATTAACGCCAAGTGTATATCGGCATTAACTCCCGCCTGTTTTACAAAACGGCACCGTGCAATTCCTCTTTACGGTCGGCAAAATCGAAAAACCTTGATTTTCTCCCCGGATGGACTATAATAGCCCTATATTCTGCTGACCCGGGGGGCCGGGCAGGTTAGGAGTGGGAACCATGCTTTCTAAGCAAATGAAATACAATCTGGAAAATTCCTCCGCCATCCGCAAGA
>JAZRVX010000221.1:0-2005 GCA_045599455.1 Faecousia sp.
TCGTCACGCCGGGACAGTCATCGGGATTGATGCGGCTCGGTGTCAGACAATGGAACAGATATACATCGGGGTGTTTCTTCCTCATATTCCGCTGACGATGAAGCGGTCTGCCGCACTCGACACAGAACACCTTGCCTTTCAACAGATTGGGCGTGTAGGGAACGACATTGCGTTCTCTTGCTTCCTCCGCTACGCGGTCAAGGATTTCCTGTACCGCATCGAACAGCTCATGACTGATAATTGCTTCGTGTGTGTTCTGTACGGTGATGTAATTGTCCTTGTCGGCTATGACCTGCCTATGGTCGATGCTTTTGGTTTTTCCCTGAACAAGATCGCCGGTATAGACCTCGGATCGGAGTATCTTGTTGACGGTTCTCGTCTGCCAATGACCGCTTCCTACCAGCCGATCATGACGTATCTCGCCATTTTCTTTTTTGTAATTGCTGGGCGGGAGACAGCCTTCCGTATTCAGACGGACGACTATGGTGTTCAGCCCTGCGCCTTCCTTTGCCCACTCAAATATCCTTCTCACGATAGGAGCGGCAACGGGGTCGATGATGAGCTGGTGACAGTCATCATCAGCTTTCAGATAACCGTAGGGCGTTCTGGCTCCAACGTATTTCCCGTCCTTCATTGCCTGACGCTGCTGGGCTTTAATCTTGCGGGCAATGTCCATGGCGTAGGCTTCGTTTATCATATTCCGCAGCGGGATCATGATGCCGTTTTCCGTGCCGTCCTTGTTGGCGGTATCGTAGTTCTCGTTGATGGCTATGAAGCGGATATTACGGATTCTGAAATACTGCTCGATATAATAACCGGTGTCGATGGCATTGCGTCCCAGTCGGGAAAGGTCTTTGACAATGACGCAGTTTACAAAGCCTGCTTCTATATCGGACAACAACTGCTGAAAGCCGGGACGGTTAAAATTCGTACCCGTCGCGCCGTTGTCAATGTAGGTGTTATAAACGCTGATCTCCGGGTTCCGTTCCAAGAAAGAGGCAACGATCATCTGCTGGCTCTCAATGGAACAGGTTCTTGTGTGCGTATCCTCAACGGAAAGACGGACATAAATCCCGGCTTTACAGGATTGTTCCTGCTCCGGCACGATGGCTGCCGGAAGCTCTTTTCTGCTTTTCCTCGCCATTCGTTAGCCTGCCTTTCTCTGCCGTGCCTGTCTGAGAAGCTGCACGGCTTTTTCATATTCATCCTGAAAATTGAAGGTAATGTCCAGTTCCTTTTTCCCGACAACGCGGATGCACTTGATGAAATGCACGATGGCTTTCCGGTCAAGGGTTTCAAGGGAAGAAAACTCCGTGAAATGGGAAATCCAGCGGTTGCGCTCGCTTTTATTTTCAAGCACATCGTTCAGCTTGTCTTTGAGAGCCTGAATACTGGCACGGATTTGTTCTGCCTGCCGGGTGTAATTTGCCTTGTAGGAAGCGTATTCTTCTCTTGTGAGAGCGCCGCTGACAAGATTCTCATACAGCCGAGCCTTGAACTCCAGCGTCTGCTCTAACCGGCGCTCATTGTCGGTGATATGGTCGGTGTATTCCTTCACCATGGTCTGATTGATGGTCTCCTGGTCGATACCCTGCAACAGAGCATCCAGCGAAACCACGTTGTCAATGTACGCTTTCAGGTTTTCTCTGACACATTCGATCAGATCGTCCTCTTTGAGCATGACCGCGTGACCGCAGCCGTTTTTCTTGCCGGTGGGACAGTAATAGTAGTGATACTCTTTGCCGTTTGAACGGTTCGTTTTTCGGGTCATGCGTCCGCCGCAGCATCCGCAGATCAGAACGCCGGAGAACAGATAAACGCTGTCCTTTTGCGGAGCCGTGCGGGTATCCAGATTGGAAATGCGCTGCACCAGCTCAAAATCCTGTTTCTGAACCAGTGCTTCATGCACATTGGGAACGCGAATCCATTCCGATGAGGGGCGCTGTTCCATCTGCTTGATTTTATAGTGGGGCGTTCCTTGCTTGCCCTGTACCAAGGTGCCGGT
>JAZRVX010000222.1:0-2731 GCA_045599455.1 Faecousia sp.
GTGAACTATTACGGTGAACTAGTTCGGTGAAATAATTTTTGCAAAACGTGTATCCTAAGTTTGATTCTTTATTTAGGAGCTCGTATGGAATCAGATATTGTTAAAAGCCTTGGCGATGTCGGTGCGGTGGGCCTTATGTTCCTCGCCTACTATTTTCTGCATCGCGAAACATTCAATATTCTCCAATCGATGTTCACCAATATGACAGCGAACTTCAACGCCGCACTTCAGGAACAGAAGAAAAGCACATCCGATACGGTCAACAGCGTCGTGGCCGCGTTCGAGCGTATGAGCGATCAGCGCCGGGATACGGAAGAGCGGAACTATGAAGTGCTCAAGAGCCTCGCTGACGATCTCAAGGTATTGGCTGCTTCGATTGGGAGGGTTGAGATGAAAGTTGACAATCTCGAAAGCCATCTGAGCACCCGGAGGACTGCCAGCAAATGAGAGAAGAGGATTTAATGAAAGCTAAAGGCGCGATGCTCACCAAAAAGCGCCGTATTACCGAGCTGGAGACAGAGATTGAAGGGCTGGCCAGCGTTATCCGATCTGCTTTGGCTCCGTGGGATGGTTTGGATTCCATGAACATCCCTCTTGCCTGCACAAGCGCCACGAGGCTTGCTACCTGCCATAAAGAGAGGAAGGGTTTGCAAGAAGAGTACAGACGCTTAGAAAAAGATTGGGGTGAACTGTGAAACGCAAAGAGTTTGCCCCAAAAGCGCAGCAGTTGTATGTCTACGAGCAGCTGGAGTTCAAGGAGATAGCCGCCGAACTGGGTGTTAGCGAGCGCACCGTGCGCATCTGGGCCAAACAGGAAGACTGGCAGGCCAAGCGCAAGCGCTACCTGCGCACCAAAGAAGCCACCAAGTCTGAATTCCTGCACTTTGTTCAGACGCTGCTTCGCGACGTGCGGGAATCCCTGGATATGGGCGAAGAACCGTCCCGCACCAAGGTTAACCTGCTCAGCCGCTTCGGCTATATGATTCTGCCTCCCGCCGAATTCCGGGATGTTCCGGATGAGACCGAGGAGAAGGCCAAGCAAGACCCGCTTGAGGCGGTCAAAGAGTATCTGGGGCTGTAGCTATGAGCAAGGAACTCGCTACCTATCTGTTTCCCTATCAGAAGGCGTGGCTCAAAGACACGTCCCGCTACAAGATTTGGGAGAAGAGCCGGCGCATCGGGGCGACTTACGTACAGTCGCTGGAGGACGTGCAGGACTGCCTGGCCCAGCCGGGTCTGCCGGTCTGGTTCTCCTCTGCCGACGAAAGCGCGGCCCGCGAATACATCAACTACTGCTCCCATTGGGCCTTGATGTTCAACGCCGTGGCCTCGGCCATCGCCACCGAAGTGCTGGACGAAAAGCAGGGCATCAACGCCTACAGCATCACCTTCAAGAACGGTTCGCGCATCCACGCCATGAGCTCCAACCCCAAGGGCTTCCGCTCCAAGGGCGGCAAGGTGGTGCTGGACGAGTTTGCCTGGCACAAGGATCAGCAGGCGCTGTGGACAGCGGCCCGCCCTGTAATCACCTGGGGGCACAGCCTGCGCATCCTCAGTACCCACAACGGCAAACAGAGCTTGTTTTACCGCTTTCTGCGCGACATTGACAACGGCAAACTGGACTGGTCCAAACATCACGTGGCGATTCAGGACGCTGTAAGCCAGGGTCTGGCCGACCGCATCGCCGGCAAAAAGCTCAGCAAGTCCGAACGCCAAAACTGGCTGGATCAGCTTCGCGCCGAGTGCCACACCCAGGAAGCCTGGCTGCAGGAATACTGCTGCGAGCCCGTGGACGAAGCCAGTTCCTTCCTGACTCTGGAGATGATCATGGCCTGCGAGCGTCCCGAAGCGGCTATTCTCTGCAGCTTGGAGCGTTTGAACCGCGCCAACCTCTACGTCGGTTACGACGTGGCCCGGCGCAAGCACCTGTCCGTCATCTACGTGGCTGAGCTGCAGGGCGAACAGTTGGTCACCCGCCACATCTACACCTTAAAGGGCATGTCTTTCAGCAACCAAAAAGAGCTGCTGTTCGGTTTGCTCCGTCATCGGGGAGTAAGGCGGTGCTGCATCGACGCTTCCGGTCTGGGTATGAACCTAGCCGAGGATGCCCAGGCGCAGTTTGGCCGGTACAAGGTGGAGGCTATCAGCTTCAGCGGGTCGGTAAAGGAAGAGCTGGCCACGGACTTGCGCATCAGGTTCGAGGACCGCTCTTTGCTTATCCCTGCCGACGAGGACCTGCGCAATGACCTGCACTCTATCCGGCGAGTCACCACCACGGCGGGCAATACCCGCTACGATGTGTCCCAAACCGAGACGGACGGGCACGCTGACCGCTTTTGGGCGCTGGCATTGTGCTGTCACGCGGCCAAGGATTCAACGACAGGAATTCCGACGATTACCACTGGTCACAGACGCCAGGCGCAAGATATTTTGCGCAGGTTCTAACAGTTGACTTCAGATAGCGTTCAAACTCGTTTAATCCCCGTTCAAAACTCTTTCTGGCACCTTAAATGTACAAACACCTTACTCGCAACTAGAACGCAAAATAGAGCATCTGAGGGCACTTTACGAGGGGAGGACTAAAAATGGCACGCAAAGACTTCTACGAGGAGTTTGTGACCGCCTTAAAAGCGGGTTACACCTACTCGTTAACGGACAATCTGCCCGATCCCGATCCCATCCTGCGCAAAGTGGGGCAAGACTGGCTGGTGTACAACGAGCTGCGCGCCGA
>JAZRVX010000223.1:0-17110 GCA_045599455.1 Faecousia sp.
CCCCTCTATTTTAGGTTTACCGACAAACTGAAAGCACCCCTTTTGGGGTGCTTTTTCTAGATGGAATCCATTTTGTCGCTGATTGTATCGGATACTTTCCATGCAACATCTTCAACTTTATTTGCTGCCTTTGCGGCGAGCTTTCTTGTGGGATTGTTATGCGGCATCATTAAGACTGCCACTGCACCTGCTGCGGCACCGATTCCGGCGGTCATGGCAATACTTTTCAAACTCATATTGTTTCACCTCCGTTCCTAGTATATCCGACATTTTTAATTTCAAGCGCCCTTTTTATGGTATGTATCCGGGAAATCCCGGATTGTTATTTTGCAGTTTCACCAATTGGGGTAGTGAGGTTGGTGTTATTCATCTCAGTCGTGGAATCAGTATTTTCCAATCCTTCTGTGCCTGTAGCTGCTGTCGATGCGGTTTCGTTTGTAGCCGTTGGTGCAGTCGTAATCGGACCGTTTCCGTTATTGATGGTTGGCGTTGAAGCCTGCGTTTCGACGGTTGTGGCAACAGATTCTGTCGTGTAGGTTGAATTACTTCCTCGACATCCTGCAAAAATTATCCCCATTGTCAAAACCATCAAGGAAATCATGATATTTTTCATTTTTATTCCTCCAAAGTAAAACTTCACTGTTATTATTTCTATTCTTCAGTGTTTTAGACAGGTAAAATATAACAAATTTTATATCAGGAAAAAAATATTTATTTACTTGCTATATTCTGTTCTACCATGTATAATATTTTCAATGAAATAAATACTAAAGGAGATAACCGATATATGAAGAAGCTTTCTGTAAAGAAGGATGTTCAGTGCATGGCATGTCTTGAGTGTGTTCGTGCATGCTCTCAGGCATTTTATAAAGAGTTTCATCAGGATTACAGCTGCATTCAGATTGCGCCCAATGGGCTGGGTGCAAAGCCCAAGGTTTGCGTTCAGTGTGGAAAGTGTATGCGTACTTGCGAACATGGTGCCATTACGCAGAACCCCAATACGGGTGTTTATATGATTAATAAAAAGCTCTGTGTTGGATGTGGTAAATGTATCGAAGCCTGCCCCATGAAGGTCATGGTTCATAAGGAAGAAAATCCGGTTTCCAAATGTATTGCTTGTGGCATCTGTGTTAAGGCTTGCCCCATGGAACTGCTTGAAATTGTTGAGAAATAAATACTTATACAAAAGCGGCGACAGGCCGCTTTTGTTTTGCAGATTGAATAAAAAATTAAGAACTGAAGTATTGTATTGTTTTTCTAACTGTGTTATAATTTTTAAAAAATTCTGGGAGGTTTCCAATGGCGTCCGGCGGAAAATTTTTGAATAAAAACGAAAAACCTAAAAAAAATAATGAAAATAGCAAGCCTCAGCCGAAGTGGGTGAAACCTGTTGTAATCACGGTAGCTGTTGTTCTTGCTTTGATTGTTCTGATTGGCGGCGGTTTGCTGATTTATGTAAAATCCATGCTTGGCTATGTGAATCGAGCCGAGTACGAAGAGAAAAATGAGGATATGTCTTTTGAGGATATGATTGCAGCCCTTGCCACAACAGAGGAGACAGATCCTGCTGAAACGACAACGGAACCGACAACAATTCCTTACTCCGACGGCAATTACGGTAAAACCGGTAAAGTCATAAATATCCTTGTAATCGGACAGGATATGCGTGATGATGAACCCGGTAAAAACTCTGATACGATTATGCTGTGCTCTTTGAACAAGGAAACAAAGGTTTTGACCCTCAGTTCCTTCCTCAGAGACAGCTATGTGAAGCTTGCGAACTACAAGTCTCATACATGCGGAAATTATAGAATTAATTCTGCCTATGCAATGGGATACCTCTGGGGCGGCGATGCAGGCGCTTTTGAGATGATTGACAATACGATTATCAATAACTATGGTGCAACGATTGACCATAATATTGAGATTAGTCTGGACTGCTTTGAGAAGATTCTGGAGACGGTTGGTCCTATTCAGATTGAACTGGACGAGACTGAGGTGAAATACCTGAATGCCTACTTGGAAAAGGGCGGATACGAAAGAAGACTTGAAGTCGGTATGAATGATTTGTACTCGGTTTCTGCCCTTGCCTATGCTCGTATGCGTCATGACACTTTCGGCACAAAGGCACAGGATGGAAGCGACATGAAGCGTACAAACCGCCAGAGAAAAGTTGTCGCCGCAGTGCTGGATAATATTAAGCACCTCAGCGTTTCCGAAATCAATAATCTTGCAAAGACGATTCTTCCTTCTATTACAACGGATATGTCCGATGCTGACATTGCTATGTATCTGCTGGAGGTTGTGCCCGTATTGCCGTATTTGTCCATTGAGTCCATTCAGATTCCAAGCGAGGGAACATACCATGGTGAGATGAAAGACCTTGACGGGAATGGTTTCAAGTCCGGTGTGTTGGTGCCCAGCCTTGAACCCAATCGCCTTTTGATTCAGGCCATTTGCAATGGAACGGAAAGACCGCAGTAATATTAAGCCCTCACGCATGTGAGGGCTTTTTCGTGCTGTTTAGGATTGCATCTTTTGCGCATGTATGTTATACTGAACAATCATACACCCGGAGGCGTTTATTATGGAAATTACTGCTTTTCAATCGCATATGCAGCAATATTTCTGCGATATAGAGATGAAATTGAATGAGCCAATGTCCAGACATACCTCCTTCCGAATTGGCGGTGAAGCCGAGGTCATGTTGTTTCCAAAGTCGGAAAATCAGATGGCAGAAGCAATGAAACGCTGCACACAGCATCATATAAAACCACGGATTTTGGGTGCAGGAACAAATATTCTGGCTCCAGATGAGGGAATCAGAGGGGCTGTAATATGCCTTAAAGATTGTCTTGGCGGACTTGAACAGACGGGAGAGAAAACGATTGTTTCCATGGCGGGTGTAACCATGACGAGGCTGGCGATGTTTGCAGCAAATCATAGTCTCAGCGGGCTTGAATTTGCCCATGGGATTCCCGGGACGGTTGGCGGCGGAGTATATATGAATGCCGGTGCATATGGCGGTGAAATCGGTGATGTCTGCTCCCGTGTTTGGGTAATGAACTCGGAAGGAGAAGTTCGCATTCTTTCTAAGGGCGAGATGGACTTTTCATATCGCCACAGTGTTCTTGAAGATACAAATGAAACGGTAGTCAAAGCAGAGTTTGTCCTGCAGCCATCCGACAGCGAAATGATTCTGGAGAATATGCGTCAGCTTCAAAAGAAGAGACTGGCATCGCAGCCGCTTGACTTACCGTCTGCGGGTTCCGCTTTTAAGCGCCCTACCGGCGGATATGCAGCTGCATTGATAGATGGAGCAGGACTCAAGGGCTATCGAGTTGGAAATGCGGGTATTTCCGAGAAGCATGCAGGGTTTGCGGTGAATCTTGGCGGGGCGACTGCCGGTGAAATGAAGCAGCTTCTCAATGAGGTTTCGGATAAAGTTTATGCGTTTAGCGGAATTCGTCTGGAGCCGGAAATCAGAATTTGGTAAAAAGGAGTGCGTGATATGCTGTCTTTTTCTGGGGGGGCAAAAGCGGAAATCTGCAAAGAAATCCCCATGGATATGACTACGGCCATTGCAGAATGCTTTGGTATTTTGCTGTTCTGCAATAGTTTCAGAAATGACGGCATCAAAATTATTACAGAGAGCATTGAATTTGGTCGGATTCTTCCCAAGCTATTTCGCAAAGCCTTTGGTTTTGGATTCGATGTTTTGCCGGAAGATGAACAGTCGGGAAAGCTTGTTTATCAAATTCATTCTGTGGAAAAAATGGAACATATCATGGACGCCTTTGGGTTTTCGGTTCGTGATACGCTGTCTTTGCATATCAACCTTCCGGTTGTTGAGGATGATGCCTGTAAGACTGCTTTCTTTCGTGGCGCTTTTCTAGCGGGCGGCAGTGTTACCGACCCTGCAAAGGGATATCATGCGGAAATCGCGACAGCACATCAAATTGTTGCAAGAGAGTGCTGCGCACTGTTTCGGGAAGCATTGGGATTTCCACCTAAAACTGCGGCGCGAGGCGGGGGACAGGTTGTTTATTTGAAGCAGAGTGATTTAATCTCTGATTTTCTCACTTTCTTAGGTGCTCCTGTTTCGGCTATGACGATAATGGAAACGAAGTTGGAAAGAGAGCTGAATAATAAAGTAAACAGATGCTGTAACTGTGATGAAGCAAATACCTCCAAGGTTGTAGAAGCAGCACAGGAACAGCTGACTGCGATTCGTATTCTTCGTGAGTATAATCTCTTGGAAGAGCTTCCGGATAAGCTGAAGCAGGCGGCAAGTGCCCGTGAGGAAAATCCGGAAGCATCGTTAACTGAGCTTGCCGTAATGATGGAACCGCCAATATCGAAGCCGGCAATGAATCACCGACTGAAGCGTTTGGTTGATTTGGCAAAGGAGTTAGAGCAATGAGTTTCGTTCATCTGCATGTGCATACTGAGTACAGCCTGCTGGATGGTGCCTGCCGAATAGACAGCATCATGGAGCGCGTGAAGGAATTGGGACAGGATGCAGTCGCAATCACCGATCACGGTGTAATGTATGGCTGCATTGATTTCTATAAAGCAGCAAAAGCTGCCGGGATTAAACCGATTATCGGCTGTGAAGTTTATGTTGCGCGCCGCGGGATGCAGGATAAGGTTCACGGACTGGATAATGAATCCTATCATCTTGTCCTGCTGTGCAAGAACAGAAAGGGGTATGAAAACCTCTGCATGCTGGTTTCGGAGGCTTTTATCCATGGATTCTATATGAAGCCGAGAATTGATATGGAATTGCTTGAAAAGTATCACGAGGGCTTGATAGCGACTTCTGCCTGCCTCGCCGGTGTTATTCCGCGCCTTTTAATGGATGAACAATACGAAAAAGCGAAAGCGCAGGCGTTGGAATTCTCCCGCATTTTTGGAGAGGACAATTTTTATCTTGAATTGCAGGACCATGGTATAGATGCACAGAAGTCCGTAAACTTGGGAGTGCGCCGAATCGCCAGAGAAACGGGACTTCCTCTGATTGTAACCAACGATGCGCACTATTTGCGCAAGGAAGATGCCAAGACGCAGGATGTTTTGCTGTGTATTCAGACCGGAAAAACTGTAGACGACCCGAATCGCATGCGCTTTGAAGGTGAAGAATTCTATCTGAAAAGCGAAGAAGAAATGCGTCAGCTTTTCCCGGATTGTAACGAGGCATTTGACAATACGGTGAAAATTGCGCAGATGTGTAACCTCGAATTCACATTCCATGAGTACCATTTGCCTGCATTTCCGGTTCCGGATGGGTTTACGAATGAGCAGTATTTCCGTAAACTTTGTGAAGACGGCTTTCAGGAACGCTATGAGAATCCTCCCAAAGAATACCGCAATAGACTGGAGTATGAAATCAGTGTAATCAGTTCCATGGGGTATGTGAACTATTATCTGATTGTCTGGGATTTTATCCACTATGCAAAAGAACATGGAATTCCCGTAGGTCCCGGCAGAGGCTCCGGCGCAGCATCCATTGTAGCATACTGCATGCATATTACAGAAGTAGACCCGATGCAGTATTCATTGATTTTTGAGCGCTTCTTAAACCCGGAGCGAGTCAGTATGCCGGATTTTGATACTGACTTCTGTCAGGAGCGGCGCGGGGAAGTTATAGAATATGTGTGCCGAAAATATGGTGCTGACCATGTTGCTCAGATTGCAACATTCGGCACAATGGCTGCGCGCGGTGCGATTCGCGATGTTGGCAGAGCACTTAATTTTTCCTATGCCGAAACCGATGTGGTTGCCAAGCTCGTCCCCACGACTCTGCACATTACGCTGAAGGATGCATTGGAAGTTTCCCCCAAATTCAAGGAAATGTATGATGGAGATGAGCGGGTTCGGGAGCTTGTCGACACTGCAATGAAGCTGGAGGGAATGCCTCGCAATACCTCTACCCATGCGGCGGGTGTTGTGATTACCGCTGACCCCGTTTGCAGCTATGTGCCTCTTTCTCGGAATGATGATACCATCGTGACGCAGTACACAATGACAACTATTGAGGAATTGGGACTGCTGAAAATGGACTTCCTCGGTCTGCGCAATCTCACAGTCATTAAGGAAGCGGAGCAGGAAATTCGCAAAATCGAACCGGACTTCGATATTTCCAAAATTACGGATAATGATGCCCGAACCTTTGCAATGCTGGCAGACGGAAAGACACAGGGTGTTTTCCAGTTGGAATCTGCCGGGATTACAGGCGTGTGCGTCAATATGAAGCCCACATCCATTGAAGACTTGACGGCAATTGTTGCCCTATATCGACCAGGCCCAATGGACTCCATTCCCACCTTCATCGCCAATAAGCTTGACAGTAGGAAAATTAAGTATAAAACTCCGCTCTTGGAACCGATTCTGCGCGTTACATACGGCTGTATTGTCTATCAGGAGCAGGTTATTGAGATATTCCGGACCTTGGGCGGCTATACCATGGGACAGGCGGACAATATTCGCAGAGCAATTTCCAAAAAGAAAATGAAGGTCATTGAGTCCGAACGCAAGACCTTTGTTTATGGAGATGCTGACCAGAACATCAAGGGCGCAATCGCCAATGGTGTATCAGAAACTGCGGCACAGTCAATTTACGATGAAATTGTCGACTTTGCAAACTATGCCTTTAATAAAGCGCATGCTGTCTGCTATGCGGTTGTTTCTTACCAAACAGCTTATCTTAAATGTCATTACCCACGCCAGTATATGGCAGCCCTGATGACCTCGGTTTTGGACTCTGCCGAAAAAATATCCGGCTATATGGCAGAATGCAAGGAACTGGGAATTGTGGTCTTGCCACCCGATATCAATCACTCCGAGGATCATTTCACAGTTGAAGGGAACGGCATTCGTTTTGGCCTTGGTGCTGTAAAAAATGTCGGTCTTGGACTTATCCGTACCATGATGCAAAAGCGTGATAGTGACGGTGCCTTTGTTTCACTTGAAAATTTTCTTGAGAGAATGGGTTCGGATGTTAACAAGCGTGCGGTTGAGAACTTTATAAAATGCGGTGCAATGGATTCCTTCGGATATCATCGCAGTGAGCTGCTTGCCTGCTATGAGCCGATGATGGACAGCATTTCTTCTACCAGAAAGCACAATCTGGAGGGGCAGATTGGCCTGTTCGGCATGATGCAGGAGGATAATGCGGATGCAGTCAAAATCCCGATTCCTAAAAAGGCGGAGTTTTCCAAGCTTGAGATTCTTTCTATGGAGAAAGAAACAATGGGCATATATATTTCCGGACATCCGATGGATGACTATAAGACATTCTTACGAGGCAGAAATGTTGTGCCGATTGGTGCTTTCAGCGAAGAAGGTAATCACTTTACAGATGATCAGATTGTAACGATTGCAGGTATTGTCCAAAGCGTTAAAACCAAAACCACCCGCAACAATTCTGTAATGGCTTATGTGACCATCGAAGACGATACCGGTGCCATGGAACTGTTGGCATTTTCCAATGTGATTAATCAGTACGGCGGATACCTGAAAGAAAACTCGGCAGCAGTTGTCATCGGTCGCTTGTCAATTCGCGATGAAAAAGAACCTCAAATAGTGGTGAATCGAGCTTTGCCGATTACGGCTGTGGAGACATCACTGGCTCAGCCGGAGGCACCAAAGGATTATCACGCAATTTTAAGCGGCACCTTATATCTGCGGTTGCCGACTGAGGATGCAAAGCTCTATCCCAAGGTAAAAGCAATTCTGAATATGTTCCCGGGGGAGCAGCAGGCGGTCATTTTCTTCGCGGATACACGCATCAGACGCGGGACTCGTTGCAGTATCATGCAAAGTATGGTCAATGAGTTAAAAAATCTGCTCGGGAATGAAAATGTTGTAATAAAATAACTTTCTTTTTGTAATTAAACATGTTATAATAACTCGTCGAAAGGGGATGGTGCCTTGAAAAAAAGATATATTTTTTTACTATTTGTTATCACGGCATTGTCTCTGAGCGGCTGCTGGATGCGGACGATTGACCAGATGTACAAACAGCCGAATCGTTCATCCGAATACAGCAATCTTCAGGTTGTCATTGACAGCTCAATGCAGGGGATGGATTATGCTTCTCCTATGGCCGGTGAAAACCAGCAAACGGTTCAGATGGCTGACCTGAACGGCGATGGGCAGGATGAATGCTTGGTGTTTGCGAAAAAGTCATCCGACAAAATGCTTTATATTCTTGTGTTTGAAAGAAAAGAGAGTGGGAATTACACCCTTTTGGAGCAGATTGAATGCAATGGTTCCGCTTTTGAACAGGTTGAATATGTGGATGTGGACGGAAAACCGGGAAGAGACATTGTAGTTGGACGCAGACTGAATAACCAGATTATGGCGATTGCCTCTGTGTATGCATTGGCTGATGGACACTTTGAGCAAATCCTGAGTACTGTGTATTCCAAGTTCCTTACTTTGGATATTGACAGTGATGGATGCCATGACCTCTTTGTGATTCGTGAGGGGGAAGGAGATCGCCAGAACGCATCTGCGATGATATACAGTTACCGGGATGATACGGTGGTTCGGTCTCTGGAAGCTGAGTTGTCAGAGCGAGCATCCAGAATACGACGAATTACGGCCTCCAAGCTTGAGAGCGGAGAACCTGCTGTATTTGTGGCCAGCAGTTTTTCCGAGAGTACCATTGTAACGGATGTATTTGCAGTTAAAAACGGAGATTTTGTCAACCTTACATTTTCTCTGGAATCGCAAATGAGTTTGCAAACGCTGCGAAACAACTATTTGTATTCTGAAGATATGGATGGCGATGGCATTTTGGAGATGCCAAGTCTGATTACAATGAAGCCTGTTTTCTCCAATGAAAACAGGGAAGAACAGTATTTGATTCGATGGTATTCCATGGATATTGATGGGTCGGAAACGACAAAAGCCTTTACCTATCACGATTTTCAGGGTGCATGGTATGTTGTGCTGAATGCGGAATTGGCTTATAGAATATCTGTTGAAAAAAACGGTCGAGATTGCGTTTTTTACATTTGGAATGAAGATTTTACGGAAGCCGATTCTGTGTTCACGATTTATACGCTGCTCGGTAAAGACCGTGATATGCAGGCAGAGGAAATGAATCATTTTGCACTTTATCGTGGAGAAAATGTTGTTTATTCCGGTGGCCTGGGTATGTCGGCAAGTGTATATGAGATAAACGAAAATAGTTTGGCAAATAGTTTCCATCTGATTCGTCATGCATGGAACAATGGTGAGGCATAAGGGGTGCTCTATGAAAAAAGTAATGATTCTTGAAGATGAAGTGAATATTCGCAGCTTTGTTGTAATCAACTTAAAGCGCGCCGGTTATGATGTTCTCGAGGCCGGAACCGGCAAAGAGGCACTGGAGTGCGTTGCTGCAAACCCCGATCTTGGTGTTGCAATTCTGGATGTTATGCTTCCGGACATTGACGGATTTGAAGTGTGCCGTCAGATTCGCGCAACGAACAAACAAATGGGCATCATTATGTTAACCGCAAGAACACAGGAGATGGATAAGGTTACGGGATTGATGACCGGTGCAGATGACTATGTGACAAAGCCCTTCTCTCCGGCGGAGCTGACTGCCAGAATTGATGCATTGTATCGCAGAATCGGCGGGGATGCAAACGCAAGCCCTGAGATGCTTTCCCAAGGCCCCTTTGTTATGAATACCCGAAACCATACTCTTGAGAAATCCGGTAACCGAATTCGCCTTACACAGGTTGAGTATGCGATTCTCAAGCTATTTATGCAGAACCCGGGAAGAGCTCTGTCCCGCGAGGAAATCTTGACCGCCGTGTGGGGAAAAGACTATGATGGCGAACTGAAAATTGTGGATGTCAATATCCGCCGCCTTCGTATTAAGATTGAAGATGATACGGCCAACCCCTCCTATATTACGACTGTATGGGGTCTTGGCTATAAGTGGGGCGCTTAATTTAGAATGAAAGCCTTTTTTTCGAATATAAAAGGTCTTCAAAAGCGATGGCTGTTAAATTCTGTCAGTATTATCATTGCCCTTGGATTGGTTTGTGTGTTGGCGGTGACTGCATCATTTGCGGCGTATTATTATTCCAATCTGCAGGCAGATATGCAGAATAAGGCAAAGACTACTACAGAATTTTTCGCGGAGTATTTGAATCAGGACTACAATTCCTTTTACCAGTCCTGCATCACATATGCCGAGACTTTTGAAGAAAGAGACAGAATTGAACTTCAATTCATTAACCAGTCCGGAACGATTGTTGCATCCTCCTATGGCCCGTGGATTGGCCCCTCGCCATCTACTCCGGACATTGCGGAGGCCGTTTCACTGCGGGGAATCAGATCCTTTGTCGGCAAGGACCCATATACTCGTCAGCGTATTTTAGCGGTTTCCAGCCCTATGATTTACGGTAATGGTGAAGTAATCGGCGTTCTTCGTTTTGTGACGGCGACTTCTCTGGTTGACAGGCAGATTTTTTATGTAGCTGTAATCAGCCTTCTTGTTATGCTGGCTGTTTTAGCGGTTGTTATACTGAGCAGCAATTATTTTATTCGCTCTATTATGATTCCTGTGAGCCAGATAACCGAGAAAGCCAAATGGATTGCAAACGGAAGCTATGGCGCGCAAATTCAAACGAAATATGATGATGAAATCGGTGAGCTTGCGCAGACAATCAATGAACTTTCTACCAAAATCAGCCAGAATGAAAAGATGCAGTCTGAGTTTATTTCTCAGCTTTCTCATGAGTTGCGAACGCCCCTCACGGTTATCAATGGCTGGAGTGAAACACTGCTTGCCAACGAGGAAATGGATGCCGATACCAAGCAGGGAATGAAAATTATTTCCAGCGAGGCAAAACGCCTGACAGAAATGGTTATGGAACTTCTGGACTTTACGAAGCTTCAGGATGGCCGCGTTTCCCTTTCTTTGGAATCCACGGATATTCGTTCCGAATTCGAAGATACCGTTTTCATGTACAGCAGCAGACTTGCTCAGGAAGGTCTCGAGCTTAACTATATGGATACCGATGCGGACATCCCGGAAATTTCCTGTGATGCAAAGCGCCTGCGTCAGGTGTTCCTGAATATTCTGGATAATGCTGTTAAGCATGGTGGAGACGGAAAACAGATTGATGCCGGGATTTCTTATGAGGATTCCAATGTTGTGATTCGAATTCGTGACTACGGCCCCGGAATTCCTGAGGATGAAATCCCTCTGGTAAAGAAAAAATTCTTCAAGGGAAGCTCAAAGGCTCGTGGCACCGGTATCGGATTGGCTGTCAGCGATGAAATCGTAGAGCTTCATGGTGGTACACTTACTTTGGAAAATGCGCAGGGTGGGGGAACACTTGTAACAATCAGCCTCCCGGACAATGTGCAGTAGAAAGGATTATTCATGGCAAATCACGATAATACACCTTGCTGTGAGAAATTTAAAACAATAATCGGTGGACAGGCTCTAATTGAGGGAATCATGATGCGTGGGCCGGATAAAGATGCCGTTGTTGTTCGTGGCAAAGATGGTCTGACAATAGAGGTATCTGAGCGTAAGCTTTATCCGGATGGGTCATGGAAAAAGCTTCCGTTTGTTCGCGGTGTTTTTAACTTCATGGACTCTCAGATTGTAGGTGTGAAAGCACTCATGCATTCTGCGGATTTAGCACCGGACGAGATGCAGGATGAGCCGACTAAGCTTGACAAATGGTTGGAAAGGACCTTTGGAAATGAGACTTTTCAGAAGATTGTTCTTTCCTTAGCCGTTGTGATGGGCGTTGGTTTTTCCATCTTACTATTCTTTTTCCTTCCCATGTTTTTTGTGTCCTTTACCGATAAGTGGATATCCAATAATTTTCTCCTCAATCTGCTTGAGGGCGGCGTCCGCATTGTCATATTTTTGGGGTATTTGTTTGCCGTTTCTCACATGGAGGAAATGCGCAGAGTATTTGCCTACCACGGTGCAGAGCACAAGACGATTCGATGCTATGAAATGGGTCTTCCGTTAACGGTTGAAAATGTGCGTAAACAGACCAGACTGCATCCGAGGTGCGGAACAAGTTTTTTACTTGTTGTTATGGTTATATCTATTCTTGTTTTTTCGGTTGCATCGACGATTCTTTTGAATTTAATACCGGCTCTGGCTTTGATGCGCGGTTCTTTTTTGTATCGTTTTATTATGATTTGCTTTAAGCTCATGATGCTGCCGCTTGTTGTGTCCATCACCTATGAAATCAATCGATGGGCGGGGCGCCATGATAATGGCTTCACAAAGATTTTGACAGCACCCGGTATGTGGCTTCAGAATTTAACCACCAATGAACCGGATGATACCATGATTGAGGTTGGAATTGCCGCAGTTCAGGCCGTGCTTCCTACAGAGGAGGGGGCTGACCGTTGGTAAAGACACTCGCCGAGGTATATACCGCCGCCCGACACGAATTGATGAAATCGGAGTCCGAACAGGATGCTACCATGATGGCGCGTTTCTTGGTCAGCCAAAGTGTAGGTATTGCGCAAACGGATTTGTTTACGAAGCAAAATATTCCTGTCAGTGCCGATGCAATTCAAACAATAGACGAGGGAATCTCCCGTCTTCAGTGTGGAGAACCTTTTGCCTATGTACTGGGAAACTGGGAATTCTACGGACTTCCGCTCTATGTAAACAAGGATGTTTTGATTCCGAGGGATGATACCTGCGCAGTGACGGAGCTGGCAATCAATCAGGGCTTGTTCTTGGGGAAATCTCCCAGAATATTGGATTTGTGCTGCGGCTCCGGCTGTATCGGATTGGCCATTGCAAGCAGAATGCATGATGCACGGATTACCTTGGCGGATATTTCCGCCGATGCACTCCGTGTTGCAAAGAGAAATATTATGCTCAATCATCTCAGCGGCCGTGTCAGTTGCGTGGCGTTGAATGCGCTGGAGTCGGCACCATCATTTCTTGGAAAGTTCGATTTAATTGTTTCCAATCCTCCGTATATCACATCTGCTGAAATGGAAGAGCTTCCACACTCTGTGCGGGATTTTGAGCCGCATTTGGCACTCCACGGCGGAGTTGACGGATTAGATTTTTACAGAAGTATTGTTACAAACTTTTCCCACGCACTGAATGCAAATGGATATCTTGCTCTGGAATTCGGAATGGGGCAGGGAAATGATATATGTAATCTGTTGGAATCAAATGGTTTCTCGATTATAGAAAGAAAAACGGATTTTAATGACAGAGAGCGAGCCGTATTGGCAAAGCTCGACAGGAAGGATGTATAATTATGGCAACAAAGAAGACGGTATATGAGGCTCCCACACCTGCATCCGATAAGAAAAAAGCATTGCAGACGGCACTAGCACAATTGGACAAGACCTTTGGCAAGGGTACGGTTATGCGCATGGGTGATCGCCCCGACATGAATGTGGAGGCAATTCCCACGGGTTCTCTGGCTCTGGATGCAGCACTCGGCATCGGTGGTGTGCCGAAGGGTAGAATTATTGAAATTTATGGCCCTGAATCCTCCGGTAAGACCACATTAGCGCTGCATATTCTCGCTGAAACGCAGAAGCGCGGCGGCGAAGCTGCATTCGTGGATGCAGAGCATGCTCTGGATCCTGTATATGCTGCAGCCCTTGGTGTGGATGTTGACAATCTGCTGATTTCTCAGCCCGACACCGGTGAGCAGGCATTGGAAATTACCGATGCTCTGGTTCGTTCCGGCGCAGTGGATGCTGTGGTTGTGGACTCCGTTGCGGCTCTGGTTCCCAAACAGGAAATTGAGGGCGAAATGGGCGATACATTTGTCGGCTTGCAGGCTCGCTTAATGTCTCAGGCTCTGCGTAAGCTTGCCGGTACTATTTCCAAAACCAACTGCGTGGTTATCTTTATTAACCAGCTCCGTATGAAAATCGGTGTCATGTACGGAAATCCTGAGACTACCACCGGTGGTAATGCACTAAAGTTCTACGCATCTGTCCGTCTGGATGTTCGCCGTACCGAATCCATCAAAGAGGGCGGCAATGTTATCGGCAATAAGACCCGTGTTAAAGTTGTCAAAAATAAGGTTGCACCTCCTTTCCGCGAAGCTTACTTTGATATCATGTATGGTCAGGGTATCTCAAAGTGGTCTGAGCTGATTGACCTTGCGGTTCAGATGGATATTGTCCAGAAGAGCGGCAGCTGGTTCTCCATGGGTGATGAGAGAATCGGACAGGGTAAGGATTCTGTCAAGGCTTATCTGATGGAAAATCCGGAAATTGCAGACAGTGTCGAGGCACAGGTTCGCGAAAATCTTTGGAAATTGAACGGCGGCAGTGCGAAAGAGCCTGCAAAGGCTGCGGAGAAGCCCATTGCAGTGAGCGCCGACGATTTTGATGATGAGGATTGAAAAGCTCCTGACTGCTCCGGATAGAAGTGGTCGATACGCCGTGTATTTTGATGATGGTACCTGCATGCGGTTGTATCGCCAGACTGTTGAAGATTTTGCGCTCTATTCCGGAAAGGAAATGCAGGAAGATGAGTTTTCTTCACTTATTGAAGCAGCCGGAAAAATGTCTGCGAAGATGCGTGCTGTTCGGATTATCTCGGCAACCGGCGTTTCCAAGCGCGACTTGGAGCAGCGACTCGTTCAAAAAGGGGAGACCCCGGAGAATGCTAAGCAGGCTGTTTCCTGGCTCAGTGACATGAATCTGCTGGACGATAGCAAAACGGCAGAGCAGATTGTTCGCAGCTGCATTGTAAAAGGCTATGGCCTTGCCCGTGCCAAGCAGGCATTGTTCGAAAAGAGAATCCCCAAATCTCTGTGGGACGATGCTTTGGCTGATTATCCGGTACAGGATGAGACAATTTTGAGTTTTCTCAAATCCCGCCTTCGTGGTCAGTATGATGAAAAAACAGTAAAGAAAGCGGTGGATGCACTTCTTCGGCGTGGACATAACTATTCGGATGTGCGCAGGGTGCTGAACCGCCTCTCTTCGGAGCTTTCCGATTATTTGGAGGAAGAATAGATGGCAAATGTTGGCTTTATATCCCTTGGCTGCGCAAAAAATCAAGTGGATTGCGAGCGAATGATGTATCGTGTGCAGGAGGCAGGGCACACCGTAAAGTCCGATATTATAGGCAGCGATGTTGTCGTAATCAATACCTGCGGCTTTATCGACTTTGCAAAATCAGAGGCAATTGACTTTATCCTTCGAACTGCTGCGCTGAAAGAGGAAGGCCTTGTCGGTAAGATTCTCGTGACAGGCTGCCTTTCTCAGCGTTATCAGGGTGAAATCCTGAAAGAAATGCCGGAAGTGGATGGTGTGCTTGGTACCGGAAGTTTTGCTGAGGTTGTTCCTGCGATTGAAGCGCTTTTACAGGGTCATAAGGTTGAAGACTATGGTTCTATAGATGAACCGGAGCAGGAAATCGGACGGATTGTTACGACTCCTGCGCACTATGCCTATATCAAGATTGCGGAAGGCTGCGATAATCATTGTGCCTATTGCGTAATCCCTTCGCTTCGCGGCAAATTCCGCAGCAGACAGCCGGATGCTATCCTCTATGAAGCACGGCTTCTTGCCCAAAGTGGTGTAAAAGAGCTCATCGTTGTTGCCCAGGACACCAGCCGTTATGGCACGGATTTGGAAGGTCATAAGCGACTCCTACCGGATTTACTGCATTCACTTTGTGAAATCGAGGGAATTGAGTGGGTTCGTGTTCACTATGTTTATCCCGATGAAATTGATGATGAATTTATCAAGACAGTTGCGCAGGAGCCGAAAATTGTCAAATATCTGGATGTTCCCATTCAGCACTGTAATGACAAAATTCTAAGCCTTATGAATCGACGCGGCAACGGAGAATTCCTGAAAGAACTGATTGCAAAGCTTCGTGCCGGTATTCCGGGGCTGGTTCTGCGTACCAGTCTGATTACCGGACTTCCCGGAGAAGGGGAAGCGGAATTTGCTCAGCTCTGCGACTTCCTGAAAGAGATGAGGTTGGAGCGTGTGGGCGCCTTCGCGTTTTCTCCCGAGGAGGGAACGGAAGCTGCCGCTATGGAGCATGTTGATTCCGACACGGCATTACAGCGTGCACAGGCCATTGAACTGATTCAGTCTGCCATTATGGATGACTATAATGCATCCATGATAGGAAAAACCGTGGATGTTATGGTCGATGGATTTGATGAAGAGCAGGAACAGTTTTATGGCAGAACCTTTGCCGATTCACCGGAAATCGACGGCAGACTTTGGATTAGCAGCGAAGAGCCGCTGCACGAAGGTGACTTTGTAAAGGTTATTGTGGATGGCTGCATAGATGGTGACCTGTGTGGTTATGTTGCGGAGGAAGAGAAATGACAACTGCTAGTAAAATTACAATGATTCGTGTGGTGCTGATTCCGCTTTTGATGGTTGCACTGTATCAGAGCGGGGGACAGGCGGGAGCTTGGATGTGGGTTGCATTCTTTATCTTTATCCTTGCCAGCATTACGGACTACATAGACGGACAGGTTGCAAGAAAATGCAATCAGGTCAGCGACTTCGGTAAATTCTTGGATCCTTTGGCGGATAAACTTGTGACCATTGCCGTTATGACCATGTTCTGCGAATGGGGTGTTTTCCCTGCATGGGCACTGATGATTGTTTTGACTCGTGAATTTGCTGTTACCGGTCTTCGCTTAGTTGCAGTCGGCAAGGGAATAGTCATCGCCGCTGCATGGAGCGGCAAAATCAAGACGGCCACTACGATGGTTGGCTTGTGCGCCATGATGGCGTTCCCGACCAGTGAGGTCGTCAGTGTGATTGTTATGACCTTAATTGTCGTGACAACCCTCTACTCCGGTGTTGAGTATTTTATCAAGAACTGGAATTGCCTTTGGAACTAAACGAAAGACTGCTGTGCTCCTGTACAGCAGTCTTTTTGTATGTAGGCGGTATAACGGGGATTAATCTTGATAAGATAAATCCGGAATTCAATCTATATGCAGGCAGACCATCTGCCGGTGACGGCCACACAGATTGCCGACCATGAATCCTTCCACGCCAAGGCCAACCGAAACGGCAGGACGAGGATTGACATGCTGGTCGAGCGGATTGCAGGCATGGACAGGGAAGCTTTTGACCGGGTGGTTAAAGAGTA
>JAZRVX010000224.1:0-1048 GCA_045599455.1 Faecousia sp.
GGCAGGGATTGCTCCCCGCCGCCGTGCGTTTGTTATTCGTATATCAGATCATTATTGACGATCTCCGTTGCCGTTTCCCGTACTGCGTTCATCCGCTGTACCCAAAGTATCTGATTTTCTGCCTTGAGGGTTTCCATGACACCTTCCTTTTCGGCAAGTTCTTTTACCAGCCGAAAGAACATATCCTCCGCCTGCTCGTTCACCTCGGCAAGGTAGCCGTTCAGCTTCCCGTCGAGGAACAGTCCGGTATAGAGCGCCTTACGGTGCTGACGGATATACCGCAGATGCCGCTGCCCCCATATCCCGATGGGGCGTTCTTCCTTTTGAGCCGGTAATTCCAGATCCGGCAGATAGTAATCGCCGTGAAGAGTATAGCTGATGCCTGTTTTTTCGTCTGTGATATGCTTTTTCATAATCCTTAACCTCTTTCATAAGATTTGTTTCGTTTCTGTTTTTGATGCTGCAGCTCCCGTGCCTCGTCCATCAGATTATCAATGCGTTCCTCTCCAAACATCTTCCTGAGGAAAGCAAAATCCTTGTTCTCAGCCCGTAGCTGTCGGTTTTCTTCCTGCAATTCTGCGTTCTTTGCTGTCAGATACTCGTTATCACTCTCCAATCTCTGATTTTCACGATAATAGCGCCCGTTGGAATTGTTGAGCCGATAGTAATTGTCCGCCATCTCGAAATACCGTGCCAAAACCGTCAGTACAAGCTTTTTGAGCTTCTTTATCAGCGGCTCGGCAAACTTGATCTTGTAGCTCTTGGCGGTCATCAAGCCCTGCGGCTCCGGAAGAGCGTAATCGGGAGAAGTGTCCAGCTCCTTTTTGAGTTCGTCAAGGCTCCTTTCGCCCTTGTAGTAATTCTGAATACGGCTCTCCATTTCCTTAAAGTCGCCCTGCTTGTCGGCAACCTTTTCTTTGAGGTCAGCCACTTTCTCCGTCAGATCTGCGGCCTCTGCGGCGCGCATTTTCTTCTTGTAATCGTAGTCAGAGAGGTGCTTTTCGTGGGTGCCTTTCTGCTCCCATTCAAAGCCGTAGCGCTCCATCAC
>JAZRVX010000225.1:0-2554 GCA_045599455.1 Faecousia sp.
CATTGTCGGCCAATCCTACAATTCCAGCGCGCAGGACACTGCCGGTGGTGTTGTCACAGAACGAAATAAAGACCCTTCTCAGGGCCTGTCTGGACCTGCGCGAGAAAACCATCATTGGTCTGATGTTTGACACGGGCATGCGCAAGAGTGAACTTCTCAACCTCTGTATATATGATCTTGATTTCGACCGCGGGAAGATTCACATTCGTGAAGGCAAGCGCCGCAAAGACCGATACGTTCCGTTCTCGAAGAATATGCAGAAGGTTGTTGCCGCATACCTGAAGGCCTATCATCCCCACAAGTACCTGTTCGAACAGGAACGCGACAAGCCGAAGGGCAAAGGATGGCCGCCCAAGGTGCTTGCCGCCGCACTGGAGCGCACGGACATCGCAAAGCACGTGAGTTGTCACGTCCTCCGTCACACCTATGCCACCATACTGCTTGAACTCGGAGTGGACATCCGCCACATCCAGCAGTGGCTGGGACACAAGCGTCTGGAGACCACTGCCATCTATCTGAACATTGCGGAGACGCACAGCGACCAGCGCTGGGTGGGCCCCGTCGACCTCATCTTTCCCGTGAAAGCGTGATGGAGCGCGGCATCAGTCTGGCGCTCGAGAAGTTCGGTGCCGACTGGTCGCGGCAATACCGACCCACACCCCATACGGCACGGGTCCTGCGTCATATCCGTGACTGCCGTACCGAGGCCATGGGAGGACGCCTGATGGTGTGCCCCGAATGCGGGGCCGTGCATCAGGCGTGGAACAGCTGCCGCGACCGCCACTGTCCGAACTGCCAGAGTGCGCCGAGGGAAGCGTGGCTTGCCTCGCGGAAGGAGGAGCTCGTCCCGGTGACGTACTTCCACGTCGTCTTCACACTGCCGGAGTGCCTGAACGGCATAGTCCTCGGCAATATGCGGGAAGCCTATGCCGCATTGTTCAGTGCCGCGTGGGATACGCTCAGCACCTTTGCTCAGAAGCAGGGCCTGCAACCCGGGATGACGGCTCTGCTGCACACCTGGGGCAGCAACCTGTCATTCCATCCGCACCTGCACTGCATAGTGCCCGGCGGTGGATACGGTCTGAGGGACGGCCACTGGAAGAACCTGCCTCAGGTCAAGGACGGCAAGGACTCCGAGCCCTTCCTCTTCCCGGTCAAGGCGCTGAGTCCGATGTTCAGGGCCAAGTGGATGGCCGCCTTCACATCGGAAGTGGCCGTCCCCGAGGCCGTTCGGGCGCAGTGCTTCAAAAGACCATGGGTGGTCTATGCCAAGTCACCCGTCTGCGGAGTGGACAAGACTCTTGAGTACATCGCACGCTATGCCTACCGCGTCGCCATCAGCAATAATCGCAACAAGGCCGTTGACGATGATACAGCCACCTACGAATACAAGGACTACCGCGATGAGGGTACGAACAGGCAGATGACGCCCTCCGGAGTGGAGTTCGTACGCAGATACGCCCAGCACATCCTTCCCGAACGCTTCGTGCGCATACGCCACTTCGGCTTTCTCGCTCCCGGCAACCGGGGCAAACTGGCGACCTTGCAGGCCGAACTAGGAGCGGAACCGGTCCAAAGGCATCGCAGACGCAAGTCTTGGCAGACAATCTGCTCTGCCAGAGGGCTTGTGATGAACCTATGCCGCGAGTGCGGTATAGGCATACTCTTCGTCAGGGAGACAATCCCCAGAGTCCGTTCGCCCGACTTCATCCCCGCCCTCGAGACTGCATAGGCAACCCTTTGGTTCATAGCGGTCATCGCCGGTCTGAAAGTCCATTCTTTCAGGCCCGTCCCCGTATGGGAACAACTCAGCAAATGGCCTGCAAAGGCCCTCACAGCGGCCTGATCGATGCCGAAAACCGATCGAAACTTAGTCCGACAACGCCCCGGACAACGAAAAAATCCCGGTCTCCCGGGACTCTCCTCCTCAAAGCGAGGAATGGGCACTTTCCTTTTTTACCCAATATATAATGTACGTCCAGCCGCGGCAGGGCTTAGCTCAATAGGACTCCAAATCGCGCTTCACGCGACACGAAGTCCTGTAACATTAGGCATGGAAAACTGATGAGCAATGAATAAAAAAACGGGACCGACTTTTCAGCCGGTCCCGTTTTTTTATGCTTAAAGAGTGATTATTCCTCCTCAAGGTGCAAATGCTGTACATAGATGGCCTTGTTCATCTGCTCTCTCTTCTTAACAGACGGTTTTGTGAACTCCCTTCTGCTTCTGAGCTCCTTTACAATGCCGGTCTTCTCGAATTTACGTTTGAATTTCTTCAGAGCTTTCTCTATGTTCTCACCCTCTTTGATAGGTACTATAATCATTGCTTTACCACCTCCTTTTTATTTGCGGTCACAAATATATCTCTAAATAATTTAATATGCAAGCCGTTTTTATTCTTCGCCTGTAGTATAGCATTCCGGATGCCTGCCCTGATAGTTCTTGAGATGATAATAATGCTGCACATATTTCAAGTCAGAGGCAGTGTCACCGCTTAGCTCCAGCTTCTCACCATGGCCTATTGTTTTGGTTCTCCAGTCGAAATAACCTGCGT
>JAZRVX010000226.1:0-15162 GCA_045599455.1 Faecousia sp.
CCCAGTGGGTACCCCTTGTTTTTGACATTGCGGCAACAGGCTCGAACCCACTCAAACGCAACACTACATTAAAGTGCGATTTCCATCGGCAATCATTTCTATTTTGATTCGCTGTGCGGAGCACCACCGGGTGTTTTTGCAAACTAAAAGGAGTACCCGAAGGTACTCCTTTTTCAGCAGTATACTGCGTTATAGAGGTCTTGGGCAGCTTGTTCCAAGTCCGTCATTTCCTCCCCGGCATTCTTCACGGGTGCAGATGCATTGGTTTTCAGGAAATCCACCCACCTGTCCTCGCCGCTTAGTATGCGGATGCTCGGGACATAGGAATAGAGCGCAGAATTGGAATGGGTGATATAGCGATAGCGCAGCGCCGTGCGCAGCAAAATCTGCCGGGCTTCATGCTTCGGAGCCCCCAGCTTGCCGGACAGTTCCGTAAAGCTCCCGCAGGGCAATGCCCGCATCTTGAGTGCCATTGCATTGTCGCTGCCGAAGATATCGGCAAGGGCAGCATCGTCCATTTCGGATATGGCTTTCACTATCAGGCTGCCCAGTGTTTCATTCGCCTGGGGCGGCATTGCCGCCGTTTCCTGCCCAAAGTCCACCTCATAAACAGCACCCTTTGTCGGGCAGTAGGACAGCTTCAGGGCATTGCACATCTCTGCACACAGGCGATTCATGGGGTCGGAGAGCACATCCTTTGCCCCGGGAATCAATGCCCCTACCGCCTCGGGCACGGCATCTGTGAGGGAAAGTGTCCTGCGTGCCCGGGCAAGTGCCTGCTGATACTCCCGGGGAGCATACAGCATGAGTCGTGCGCACTGAGAGAGCACATTGGCACATCCCCGACGGCAGGGCAGATACAGCGTATCCACACAGTTCATCTTCTGCAGCATCATCGCCAGAACATAGTAATATGTATCGTCCTTGAGCAGACTCCCGCCGACATTCACCTGAACCACAAGGCCGCAGCCTGCACGGCGCAGCTTCTGCGCCCGGGAATTGCCATCCTCCGGCGGCAAAAAGCCCGACTGGGTGATGAGACCCGACATAATCGCCATGACACCATCGGCATCGGTTTCCTGCAAAACCGCACGAACATAGTCACAATAGAATTCTTCACTGCGAAGACCATCGTCAAGGATTGCGGCGAGTTTCATATCCGTCACCTCCAAATGTACTTTGATTATACAACGCACACACCGATTTGCCAAGAGCAGAAAACCCGAAGATGCGAATGGCCCCGCATCCAAAGCACCATGTGACGCTTGACAGTATCTTTTTTCTGATATATAGTGAAATTGATGAAAAACAAAAACTTTTTGCGGAAACAGGGAGATTTTTCATGGAGCGGATTTTTTCAGTATTGGCGGTCATTATGCCGATTTTTGTGACCGTGGGTCTCGGCATCGGGGCAAAGCGGACACAGGCTCTGAATGCCGACCAGGTACAGGGACTGACGAAGTTCGTAACCAAATACTGTCTTCCCTGCGTGCTGTTTAATTCCTGCCTCAGCGCTACCATGCAGATGCAGTCCCTCACCGCCATGCTGTGCGCATTTACCGCCGTACTCTGCGGCGCAGTTGTGAGCTTTCGTATGCGCAAGGGCTTTGCCCCCTACCACAACCTGCCCATGATGTTCTCCGCGCAGGAGAGCGGCATGCTGGGCATTCCGCTGTTTCTGACCCTGTTCGGCGCTTCCCGGATGTACTATATGGGTGTGCTGGATGTGGCGCAGAGCTTTGTGGCCATCCCCGTCATTGCCCTGCTGAGTGCAACCTCCGCCCGGGATGCCTCCCCTGTCGGTATTCTTCGCTCCGTGCTGCGCTCACCGCTGCTGATTGCCGCGCTCTGCGGTCTGATTCTGAACTTCACCGGAGCTATGGAATATCTCAACGCCTTGGGCTGTGGGCAGATTCTGACGGAGACGACCGGATTTCTTGCCCAGCCCGTCAGCGCCGCCATGCTGTTCTGCGTGGGCTTCAACTTCTCCCTCAAGGGAAACCGCAAGGCCATTATCAAACTTTCGGCGATTCATTTCGGCTTCTTCTGCCTGTTTGGTGTCCTCATGCTCCTGTGCCTTTCCATGACCGGGCAGGTCAATCCCTACGCCATGTGGGCGGCGATTCTGTACTGCACATTGCCCTCCAGCTACCTCTCCCCGGGCTTTGCCCGAAGTGAGGAGGAGGCCTCCGTCAGCGCCGCCGTGTGCTCCATTCTGACCGTTGTGAGCCTCGGGGTGTTCTGCATCGCCGCTGTCGCCACCGCAGGGTAAGGTTTTTCGCTCGCTACATTCGCAGTCATCAGTCGTAAGTCTACAGTTGCCAGAGTGGTGAATTTCGGCGAAAGCACCGATTTAACCGCGTAAAACTGATGACTGATGTCTGATAGCTGACAACGGAAGCTTTAACGGATACGCTGTTAAAGCTTCCCATACCTTCATTCAAACAAAGGCAGATTCCGAAGTATCTGCCTTTGTTTTTATTTCACGATTTGAAAATTTTTTCTTGAAGGATGTGAGATTCCTGTTATAAAATCGGTCTATATAGGTGAAGGACAAAAATACGAGAGGTGATAAACTTGGATGACAACAAAATCATAGACCTGTTCTTCGCCAGAAATGAAGATGCCATCAAAATAACGGACGACACCTACGGGCGCAGGCTCCACAGCCTTGCTGACCGAATCGTCCAAAATGCGCAGGATGCCGAGGAAAGTGTCAGCGACACATACTTGAAGACATGGCAAACCATCCCGCCCACAAGGCCTGCCCATTTCTTTGCGTATCTTGCAAGGCTCTGCCGCAACTTCTCCCTGAAAAAGCTGGACTGGAAAAACGCCCAAAAGCGCAATGCCGAGATTATTGCACTAACCGACGAGATGTCACAGTGCATCCCCGATATCGCGAGGAGCTATCAGGTGGACGGGCGGGAGATGGGACAGCTCTTGGATGCGTTTCTACGCACCCTCTCCCCGGAGAATCAGATGGTCTTCCTGCGACGGTACTGGTATGTGGACACCATCGCGGAAATCGCCCTGCGCTACGGCATCAGCGAAAGCGCCGTGCAGATGCGGCTGGTGCGCACCAAGACCAAGCTGGCAGAGTACTTGGCAAAGGAGGGCATTGCAGTATGAACGGCAAGGATATCTTCTTGGGACTTCAATACATCGGTGCCGACCTGATTGAAAACGCCGAGTACGGCCACTTCACCAAGAGTAACGCCGACGAGCCGCCCCGCCGCAAAATCCGCCCGCTGGTGCTTCTGGCGGCAGTGATTGCCCTGCTGCTGGTGGGCTGCGCCGTGGTGTACGCCCTGCGGCTGCAGGATATGTCCATCGGGCAGGAGACCTATACTCAGAACTTCGACGACACCGGCAAAGCCATCGACCCGGTGGAGAAAACTCGGGATATTCTGACCTATTATGGTCACAACGGCGACCCCATCCAAATGGCAAGCAAGGAATGGTTTGAATTCCTGCAAACCTATGACCCGGACTTTCGCTTAGCCGACAATGTCCCCGACCACCCGGAGATTCCCGATAACTTAGAATTCAACTACGGCTGCTATACAGCGGAAATGGGGCAGAAACTGACGGACATTGCCGCCAAATACAACCTGAAGCTGACGGAAGAATGGATTCCGTTTCAGCAGTATCAGAGCGATATTTTCTTTGAGGAAACGGGTATCGGCTCCTTCCTGCTGCCGGGAAGCGGTGCAAGCATCCGCAATATGGCCGGTATGCTCTACCCACCCTACAATTTCCGCATGGAGTTCAGCCTGACCACGGACAGCGTCACAGGTCTGAGCACATGGATGCGCTTTGCGCACAAGGATTACTTCCCGCCGAACTCCGCCGGAGGCATGGATTTAAGCGAGGTGGAGCAGTGGGACTACACTGCAAAGGACGGAACGCCCCTGCTTCTGGTGCTGGGCAAAAGGGGCAATGCCAATATCATCGCCCAGCGGGAGGATGCCGTGATTGTGCTGTCCCTTATGGGAAATTACTCGGGAAGCAGCTATCCCACCGCCGAGGAAGTGCTGACAAAGGAGCAGCTTCAGCAGGCTGCGGATGTATTTGACTACTCCATTCTGGCAAAACCCGTTGACCGCGCCGCCGTGGAAAAGAGGCTGCAGGAGACGGAAGCCGCCCATCAGGCGGAATTTGATTTCACAGAGCCGGTGTATGACAGCTTCAGCGACTACCTCACCCGGGAGTTCCTGCGCCCGGATGAAAGCGCCCGGTATACCTTTTGCGACTTAAACCGGGACGGCAAAGACGACCTGCTCATAGGTAGTAACGGTGCCATTGACCAATGGATTACGGGGCAGGACGGCGAAATGCGCACGAAGTGGCTGATAAGCACCTATCTGTGTGAAGACGGTGTGCTGGAAAGTTACGATCAATACGAAAACTGGGAAAACCACATTTATCTCAAGTCCGCAAACAGTGCCGTCATGGATGACCTTGACACAGATTTTGTGCAGATTGCGAATGTTCAGCGCATCGGAAATCAGTGGTACGACCGGACCATAACGGCGGCCTCCCCGCAAGATGGGGAAATCTCGGAGGCCGAAGCCAAAGCCGTGATTGCCGAGCACCCCAGAGTGGAGCTTGACTGGAAACCTCTGATGGATTATCCCCTTGCCGGGGGGATTACCCTGCGTGAGCACCTGAATGCAAAGGATGTGCGCGTTTCTAGTGCAGAGCTTCGCCGGATTTATCGGGACTATCTGGCCGACCGGGAAGCCAAAGGAGTCATGTACTACAGTCACTACCGGATTCTGGACATTAACGGTGATGGTGTGGACGACCTACTTCTCAAGGGCGAGGATGACTCCATTATCGGCAAGACCGACTACTACTGGATTGCCCTGACCTACCGCTATGGGCGGGTTCTGGACCTGTGCGGAAGCTTCTACCTGTGCGAAAACGGCGTGCTGGAATACACGGACACCCGCCACGGCGGGGTTGGCGTGGAAATTGTGGGACATGAATTCTTTAAGCTACGGGAGCTGGAGGAAAAAATCTGCGACTTTGTGGCCTACAACAAAGCAAGCGCCTCCTGGCAGGGCGATTGGCATGGAGATATCCCCATGACGGACAGCGAAGCCAATGCAATCCTTGCCAAATACCCCCGAATGAATCAGGGCATGCTGCCGATTCGGGATTTACTGGGATAAGCACCATGTAATTCGTAACGCGGAATAAGAGAACGATTCCTGCGTTAGAAACTGTAGGGGCGGCTACAGAGGTTCGCGCAGTACCTCTTAGAATTCCGGACAAATCCGATGCGAATTTGTTATATTTTATCGAATTTACATTGGATAATCAAATTATCTTGGGCGCATTCTGTGTGGGTGACTGATAGTCGCCCCTACACGAAATATCGCAGTAATATATTCCTATTCCCGCATTATTCTCCAATCGAGTAATCATTCCGCAAAAAAGCTGTCCGCGATACGGACAGCTTTTGTTATGCTCTTTCCTTCGGAATGCGGATGACGGACTCGGTTCCCTTGCCCACGGCGCTGAACACGCGCAGGGTGCCGCCGCACTTGCTCTGTATCTGCGCCCTGGCATTGGAAATGCCGGTGTGAGTCTTGCCGTCATTTTTGGGAACATCCACATCAAAGCCCAGACCGTTGTCACTGACCCGAATCTCAATTTCATCCCCCAAATCTCTGGTGGATAAAACCAGCCTGCCCCCCTCGGGCTTGGCGGAAATGCCGTGACGGACGGCATTCTCGACCAAGGTCTCTACCACGAGACCCGGCAGGGAGAAGTCCATACACTCGATATGATACTCCACCTGCAAGCGCTCCCCGAAGCGGAGCTGCTCGATTTTCAGGTAGGTTTTGATATGCTCAAGCTCTTTCTTAAAGGGGATTTCCCCGGTCATGGTCACCATATCCACATTCAGCCGCAGATATTGGGCAAAGTCCATCATCAGCTCCTGCGCCCGCTCATCTTCGCAGACGGCGATGATGCTGGACAGAGCATTGAACAGGAAGTGGGGCTTAATCTGGGACTGCAGCAGCCGCATCTGCCACTCCGCTTCCTTCATCTGCTGGCGGTGCAGAGCCGCTTCCCTGTCCCGCAGCATTTCGGAAATATCCAGCTGATACACCACAAACATGAACATGATGGACATGGTGGTGGCCAGATTCAGCAGCGCCCAGGTCGGGCGGATGGACTGGAGCACCAGCGCCAGCGTGGGAAGAGCAACATAGGCAATCATCGCCCATGTTTGCGCCCTGCGCAGCATGGCGCCGTGGCGCAGCACCACCCATACGGAGAAAATCATGCCCACGATACCCACGCTCAGCGACAGAATCTGCCCCATATTGCGGTGGTACATATTCAGATTGTCAATATCGTAATAGAAGCCGTTGAACTGGGTCACAATCAGCATGACCGTGCCGACGGCGGAAATCGCAGCCCCCAGATGCACATAGGCCTTGAAGCTCCGTCCCTCCTGCTCCTCCACCACCGCAGTGACATAGAGAATGTACAGCAGCACCTCCACATATCCGGCAAAGTACTCCAAAAAGTAGGTGATATGCAGGAGAACAAAGACGCCCCGTCCCGGGGTTCCCATATTCAACTGGCTGATGGTATTGGAAACCAGCACCACCGTATTGGTCAGAAACAGCGCCGCCATGATTTTATTGCGCCGCCCGATAAATCTGCGCTGCATGGCAACCACAAAGGCGCACATCAGGCCAAAGAAGCCGCCCCACAGCTGCAAGCCGGCGAGCATCGTCTGCGTAAGCTCCATAAATTCGTCCCCTCGCTTTTGCGCATAATTCTATCACAAAAGTGCAACAAATGGAAGATGTGCTTTTTGAAAATTCACGATTTACGAATCGCATTTTTGATAGTATGCTATAGGAAAAGTGAGGTGGCGCAAATGGAAGCCAAAGCATACTACCATCTGCCGGGATTATTTGAATTTTACGACCTGTACCGGGTATTTCTGCCCCTCTGGCAGGAGCACCGGGAATATTTCTACGATTGGTGCGAGATTGGCTCCGTCTACGGCGCTCCGGCGGACTGCATCTGGGGCGGCGGACGCGTGGGCTTCGGGGATTGCAGTGCCCGGGATGCCGCGGCGCTAACGGAACACTACAGCATCAGCGCCCGGCTGACCTTCAGCAACTCCCTGCTGGAAAAGGAGCATCTTTCGGATAAAAAGTGCAACGAGCTGTGTGCAATATTTTCAGAAAGCGGAAAAAACGGTGTCATCGTTCATTCAAGTCTCTTAGCGGAGTTTCTGCAAAAGCACTACCCGGGGCTGTATCTCGTGTCCTCCACCACGAAGGTGATTACGGACTTTGAAGATTTTCGCAGGGAGCTGGGGTGCGGAGATTTTCGGTATGCCGTGCCGGACTTTCGGTTGAACAAGGCCTTCCGAAGACTTCGCAGCCTTACGCAGGCCGAGAAAGAAAAAGTGGAGTTCTTGTGCAATGAGTGCTGTGACTTCGGCTGCACCGCCCGAAAAGAATGCTACGAAAATGTGAGCCGGAAAAATCTGGGACTCCCCTGCCGGGATTATGTGTGCACCGCCCCCGGCGGCAGTGAGGGCTACCGTTTCTCCAAGGCCATGGAAAACCCGGGCTTCATCGGCGTTACGGACATTCGGGAGGTGTACCTTCCCATGGGCTTCACGAACTTCAAAATTGAGGGGCGGGGTCTGGGCAGCGCTCTCGTGCTGGAATTTCTGCTGTATTACCTGACAAAGCCCGAATACCAAATCCATGTCCGGGAAGCCGTATACTTAGACAGCATGCTGGATTTGTTCTGAATGGGTAATACAGGGGAAGGAATATTTAGTCGATTAAGAAAGCAGTAAAATAGGCAGTCATTGCGAGACCATTCCGCAGAATGGTCTCGCAATCTCAATGTTGTAATGATAGCCAAGTTCGTGTCAAACGGCGGGTTAGGACACGGATTGCCATGTCGTGCGATTCTCGCACTCCTCGCAATGACCCTCTATCGAAAATTTCCTTAGTCGGCGAAAGCTTCCTTTCCTTAACCAAATGTTCCCTGCACCGCGCAAAAGCCACTAACACAGGTCGGTGGCTTCAGACTGTCAAAAAAGCCGAAACCGTAAAAAATCAAAGAAAGCACAATCATGCATTTACTTTTATAATCCAATTTCGGAAAAATCGGGTTTATGTAATATATAAAATGAAAAAGCTCTTGCTGCGCAAGGATTTTTTCCTTACTGCGAAAACTTTGTCTTACCGTACCCATGTACGCCGACAGACAAAGTTTTCTTGTATTTCGGCTTCCTTGGCAGCCTGTCAGCGTGTCAAAAAATACTTTTTTGACGCGCTGAAGCCACCGACACAGGTCGGTGGCTTTGCATTCACTTCGTATTGTACAGCTCGGGGGCATAGCGGATTGGAGCATGGGGGTTCAGCGCGCGCAGGGTATAGGGGATTTCTTCCTCCCGCAGGACTGCCTCCATCCGATGAATCAGTGCATCGTCCTTAATGGACTGACCCATTGTCAGGTAGATTTTGGAGCCGTAGTTGCTGCCCATGGTCACAATCAGCGGTGAGGGAGTCTTCGCCCCGGACACATAGAAATCGACAATGTGCGCTTCCAGCTCCGGCGTGAAATCCGGATGGGTCAGGTGGGTATAGACGATACCGGCCTTAGGGGCATAGAGCATATCATAAAAGCTCTTCATGGCAATCTTCAGAAGCCCCGGAAAGAAGTCCAGCACCCGATTCAGCATATCCTGCTTGCGCACCTCACGGTCAAGGCTGACTTCCTCCATAAAGGCATCCAACTGCCCACGGAAGGCCGTCTGCGCCAGATAATGGGACTTATCCTTGAGCTTATCCACCACATAGCGAAGCTCCGGCACAAGCACAAAGCCGCGGTCACTGACAAAATGGTAGGTTCCCCGCAAATCCACCGCAAGGAGCACTTTGACCACGCCTTTTTCCAGCCCGAGAGTCTGCGCCAAAGCCTTAGCCGTCAGGTCTGCAAAGACCGCGAAGCTTCCGCTGTGATTCACCCGGCGAAGCTCCGCCACCGCATCCTTCTCAATCACAAACTGCCACAGCTTCATGTCCTCCGATTCCGTGAGGAAGGTGTCCAAGGGAATGGGCATCTGCTTCGTGCTGTGCTTCCAGAGGGTTTTATGTCGGGGCTTTCCCGGGTTTTTGCGGGCATTGGCCGTAAAGGGGTCGAGGACGGATTGCGCGACCTCCTCCGGTGTGCGCAAACCCACATCGGTGGTAAATGTCTCGCCCTGTGCCTCATAATAGAAGCGAAGCACCGTCTTCATAAAGGACAGCGCCGCCATGCCGTCGCAGAGCATATGGGCGCAGGTGAAGACAATGGAATTTTCCCAGCAGGTCAGAATCCACGGGTACTCATGGTACTGCGCCGTGCCGTAGGTGATTTCCTTCTGCCATGGGCTTTCCGTGACCACAGGGTCAAGAGGGTTCTCCTCCAAATAAAAGATATGCTTTCCTTTCACAAGGCGGGTCTTAAAATACGGATGCAGCGTCAGCGCCCGGATGGCTGCGGACTGCAGGATATCCACCTGTACCGGCTCTTTCAACTCCACTATGTAATGGGGAAATCCATTGTTGCAGGCAGCATTGACCTGCCCGTCAAAGGTTAAGCGATATCGATTCACGGAAGTTTCTCTCCTCTGTTTTTCTTTGATTATAACCGCAATTTCGGCGGCAGCCGCACTATTTCGCTCAGCGTTTGCGATTGTCCGTATACTCGTGGGCGAGGATGTCCTTGAGCACCAGCATGGCATCCAGTTCGCTGTAGCCGTAGACCGTTTGCAGGTCAGTAAGAAGATTGCGGATTTGCGCGGCGTACTTTGCAATATCCACCTCCTGCTGATAGGTTTTCAGGATGGGATACTTGGTGCTCCACGCCTTCGTCCAGTCGGTCTTACTCTGGTTTTCCTCAGTGGTGCTGCGGATGATGGTTTCGATGGTATCCATAAATTACCTCCGTTGGGTGGGATAATCCTTGTTTATATTCCGTGACCGGTCACCGTCACAGACTTCTCAGAATCGGAGTTCTAAACTTCTCCTTATGACTGCGGATGTAGTTCTTTGTCCAGACCGCGGCGAATTCGGAAATCACCAGTGTAATCAGCGTCATAAGCAATAGCATCGGTGTCGTAGTCACATATTCCAGAGTTGCAATCATAAGAAAAACCGCAATTACCCAATGATACATATAAAACAGATTCAGCGAATCGCTCATGGTGTAAATAAAATCTTTTGTTTTCTTATTGAGCAATTTGCAGACAAAGTAGCAGACTGCAAAGCAGCTGACACAGTAGCACAGAGAAATTGCCGCATCCCACGGAGCCAGGCCATAATAACTCAAATCATCCTTCATCATGCTAAGCTCACCGATGGCCTCATAGGCAGACCCGCACACCCAGACAATGGTACAAGGGATTCCCCAGGTCAAGTAGAATTTGTCCGGGTTTTCGGAATTTTTAATTTTACCGCCGAACCAGCAGCCGAATGCCACGATAACAAACCAGCTCATCAGCGGGAAAACGACATACATTTCGTCCGAAGCGGTGCATGTTATAAACAGCCCCACGACGGAATCTACAAACAGATTGTCCGACCGGATGACAGGAATCAGTCTGCCGACGACGGAGCACACAATGCCGATTCCCAGAATTGTCCCATCGGTGCAGTGCAGCTTTTTCAGGCATCCGACCACAAGCATGGCCAGTCCTGCAAATTGCAGGATATCACCGTTAAAGAGATAGTAAAGCACCTCTCCGGCATTATCGCGCCATGGCCAAAGCATGAGCAGGACGGGCGCACTCCGCAGAATATTCAGGACATAACCAAGCACAAAAATGTCAAAACCTCGGGAAAGAAATTTCTCCGGCTCCTGATTCTTGGAATACGCGATGCCGATTCCCATTGCACACATAAAAACAGGTGCTGCCATAAAGCCGCCTAAGAACTGATTTGCGGCATAACCGAGCCCGGTTTCCAAGTCAGCCGAATAATTCATCATCGTATGAATGAGAACCATAAATACGATGGCGATACATTTCGCCAAATCGATATTTACCTGTCTTTCGGTATTATGTTCCAATCGCATGGCGCCTCCTCCGTTTTTTAATTTCAATGGCTCAATCTGCAAAAGCCATATTCGCGCCTTATTCGTTTTCCTGCTTTGGTTTCAGGTATTTTACACCCAACAGGCCTACTGCGGCGAAGACCACGGAGACGAGCATCCCTGCTCCATAGTACTCCAGGGAATCGTTGGGATTGGAACCGACATAGCACTTTTCCGGGTTATTGATATCGTATCGGATGTGGTAGGTATCTCCGACTCGCGGGTCATCGAATCTTCCGTGGATAACAACCGTGAAGTAGTCTTTTCCATCCACACAATAGTCAACATATACCCGATGCTTTGTACCGCCTGCGTTTCCTCCGGAATCTTCCACGGTAGTGACAATGGATGCAGTGCCCAGTGTCTGACCTGTGTAGTCCCTGGCTACCAGTGCCGGGACCAGCTTGATGACACAATAAATGAATACACATGCTGCAATCGTCAAAAGTATTTCTGCAAATGTTCTCAAATAGGATTTTATTTTCATTTTGTTCAGCTCCTGTCCATGTCGAAATCTGTTCTGTCTGTGCGTTACAATGCCCAAAATTTCAGCAGAATACAAGCGGTCTGATTTTTGATACAAAAAAGTCAGGCAAAATGAAAAAGTGTTGAAAACCAATGGTTTTCAACACTTTTGGTGGAGATAAGCGGGATCGAACCGCTGACCTCTTGAATGCCATTCAAGCGCTCTCCCGAGACACCCAGCGCACCACCCCCAGAAATGAAATACAAATTCATCTGAGGATACTGGCAGGAATCTCACTTTCAATAAAGATAACCACCCAAAAATCAGGATTATTCCCCAACAGGCCCCCATCCAGCCTGTTGAGGAATAATCTTTTTATTTTCAATCTCCGAGTGGACTATTTCTCCTAATATGGCCTGCGATTCTTCTCGCAACCACAGTTTCGATTTGTCTTGCTCGTTCTTTACTGATTCCGAGTAAATCAGCTGTTTCCTGAAGCGTTTTAGGCGTACCATCATACAAGCCAAATCGAAAACCAATCAATTTTTGTTCTCTTTCGTTCTTGCATAGACCAAGCAAGTTTTTAGACAATTCAGCTTGTTCTTCATCGGAGAGAACTGAAATGATTTTCTCCAGCATTTCTTGCAAAGACATAGCTTCCAGATCGACCTTCTCTTTTCCAACGGAAGAGTCTATAAGAATACTATCCTGCGTTGCAATATAATGGGTCACTTCATTTCGCGCCATCCAGCTAACATAGCGGCTTACATCATAGTCAAAATTATCATAATATATGGAGTTAACAACCTTCTCGCGGGTTTTCTCCACGCAATTCATAAATACATCACGATTATAGCCAATACGCGGAGCATATTTTTTCAAAACTGCAACGATCATTGGGACATATGAATTGATTAGTTTTTCCAAAGAGGCTTTCTCACCAGCGGCGGCTTCTTTTCCCAACAGTTCTCGTTCTTCCCGTGAACGAGAGAGCCCCGAAGCCAGAATAGCTAGTTTTTCCCCATCTAGCTGTTGCGGGACTATCTCCATATTTGATATGAACACATCCCAATTCTTGTATATATCCATACTCATACACCTCCGAGGTTAGATGTATTTCTGAATAATGAGATCAATACCTTCTTGATTGTGATTATACCTCGGTCTGCGGCCTTCTTTGAACAGATACAAAATATAGGAGTCCTGCTCAATCAGATTCAAAATCTTCTCCGGTGTCAAACTGCACTCCTTCAGATAATCAATACAGCCAATAGGATCTGTATAAAAACGATAGAAAAGCCAACCATCGTGAGCAATATCGAAGGAAATTACCTGTTTGCCAATTTCTTCACCCAGCAGATCAAAAATGCGAATTACTCGTTCCTTAGTTTGTTCAGTCCCAAGGAGTGCCGCTTTCTGGAATATCTTCCAGATGATACCATCATCATTAAAAGTCGATTTCAAAAAGGCTGCGAGTGTAGAAACGTCACCAGATGTGACAAAGAGCCATGCCTCATCCTTGTTATAAACCTCGTCGATTTCTTTCAAATCACGGTCAAACAATGTGGCAATCGTCTGTTTAGCGCCGATCCATTCATCACTTGAAACCTGTAAAAAACGATGAATCTCATATTCTCCTAACTGCGAATATACATCTTCAGTCGATACGGCGTTTTTTATTCTCAATGCTTCTCGCAGTGTAGTAAGGTTCTTATCTGCAGGGAGATAATCCGATATGTTTTGCCCAGCATCCTGGAATTTATAACGAAAGAAATCAATATACGATGTTACTTGCGCTGAAGACAGACCACAGTGATGTAACCTCTTTTCAAGTTCGTATATAGCCTGATCGTTGGATGCAATTTCCATCTGTTTTCCCCCTTGCTTCTATCTTGTTTCTGATTGGCACTGTATATTTCTCATAGAGAAAATGGGTAGTCTTCCGACCACTCCAACAAAAATATCATATCATAGACCTAAATCACAGTCAACCAGAATCGGATTGATAGTTCTGATTTCTCCTTGGTGCGCGAATTGTCCCAAACTTTTCTGGTAAACATTCTGTCTTGAAAATATACCATTTCTGTCGTATTATGAAGATGCAGAAAGAAGCAATTCTTATAGCATAGACAGAATCTGTTTTAAAGGAGAATCCTCATGGTCATCAAATATACACACATCCTAACCAGCATGGTTTCTTTTCCGGACTTTCTGCCGTGGTATGTCTTTATCGATGTAGACGGAGATGACAAGGATCTCTCACTGGTACTTTCACTGAGGTACGGAGAAATGGAGCATGTTCTGATCCATTCCGATGACATTCGAAAAGAACAATTCTGCGAGTCTGTCACTGATGATGATATTGAAGAGTGCTTCGATAGCATCATTGGCAAAGTATGTGATCGCGCGAGTTGTCCTGACTGCAGATTCCTGCCGCTAGATAGTATTATCAATGAAACTGTGGCTGAGTTCAGAAAGTATTGGTGCAAGAAGTACCACCTTCCTTCAGTTGATCATCAATAATCTGACATTCTCAAATCATTCCCAACATGGAGGCTGAGCAGATCCCGCCCAGCCTCCTTCAGGGATATTCCTATTTGGGAAAAGCACAGAATCAAATCAATTATCTGCACCAAAAGGAGAAGCTGATTTCATTGACTGCCATCTGAAACACGGTTTTGATTATATTGAGACATACACGCTCTATAGCACCTGCTTTGGCAGGTGCTATTTTTTTACCTATGAGAGTGCAGCTGTGAGAAAAATACTCCGCGTACGGATTACTCAGATCCTTCCTTTTTATCATCCAAAATTATCCCGTATTCCGCGAGAGCTTCCCGAAAGCCCCTTGATTCCGCTTCAATAAGCATTTCTTCAATCGCTTTGCAATGGCTTACAGGGTCGAATTTTCGCAGATATCCCTGCTCGATTTCGTGTAATACTTGAATGGCTATCTTACGAATGTACTCGTTATCTGTATTCATTGGTGTATTATTTTCTCTCCCTGCTCCAAATAAAATATGCAGACTTTCTTCACTGGATCAATTATGCCTGGTACACGATATGAAAAACGAGTGTCCCAATGGTGCATGCCAGCAAGTATTTTGCATAGTCGAAAACTGGTTAACTCCAGACTTTTATCTCCTTTGTAGACCTGTGAGGGAACACGGTGAGAATGAAAGTCCTTATATGGGTATGGTGCTAAGGCGAGTGATTTTCCATCCTCCGCCATTAAGAAACAAACATAAGAAGGACATCCAATTGCTCGCAGTGATGCCACAAAGACATGAATTCGATTGTTTTGCAGATAAAAGGACAAGCTTGTTTCATTCATTCCTCTTCTCGCCCTTCTTGGAACGCCAAGATTCCGGATCACTAAAATCGAATAGCAGCATGAGCTTCTTGTTTGAGGATACCAATCGTCCGGCTGCCCGATAATTCAATTTGCCATCAAGCCCCCAAGACTGATACAGCTGTTCGCCGAATGGCTTAGATTCCATATTTCGTATCCACTTGTGTTTTTGACCTTTTACCCAACGAATTGCATCCTTATCATT
>JAZRVX010000227.1:0-1469 GCA_045599455.1 Faecousia sp.
GAACCTCCATGTAAATAATCATCATCTGCGATGGTCAATGGCTTCACGCAGACCGTCGCGGATGATCTCGTAGGCTTGATCTTCGGTTGTGTCGTAGGCGGGGCGAATGTAGGGGTGCGCGGGAGCCGGACCGGGTCCGCCGTGCCCGTACTCGACGAAGGCAGGATAGTATTCCTCGCCGTCCCAGTCCTTTCGGTGGACGCCGATGGTGATATGCTTGCTGCCGTTCCTTCTTTTCTTCACATTGCCTGTATGAATGGCTCCGTGGAGCTTGTTGGTGATGATCTTGGGATCACGGCTGGCATTGGCTTTCATCTGTTCCTCCACGGGGACAGCGGCGCGTTCCAGGATGCTGTTGGCAATGGCGTCGCCGCCCTTTTCCATGTCCAGCTGTGCGGTCATGGCGGCGATGTCGGTCATGAGCTGATCGAAGCCGTCAACTGTCATCGGCATCGGAAACATCCTCCTCGGGAAGCGGGACTTCTTCATACCACACCCATGTCCACTGGATGGAATACTGATGGGTGAAGGTATCATACTGCGGCTGGTTATAGCCTTTATCTGACTCTTCCCGGATGGCAAAGCCGTAGGCGTACATAGCCTGACGGATCTTCATCCGCATTTGCGTGGGATCGGTCTTGCTCCACAGGTTGAGGTATACGAAGGTACGGTATCCCGTGACACGGTCGTCCGCGTGATTGGATTCGGTGGTCGTGGAAGAGTAGACAACATACTGGGAAGGCGGGTTCTGATCCGAAGAGGTCGCTCTCCATACGCCCGCCAAAACGGGAATGCCGATATCCTTGAGGGCTTCCTGAACTTCCTTCATCCGCTCACTCCCTTGGAAAGCGAAGCCTTAAGGCCTAAATAAGTACGCTTGAACTGGTACTCGCCCAGCGTGGAGATGTTCCACTTCTCACCCTGGAATCGCACCCACATACCGGGCTTGACGTCCGAACGGTAGCGAATGGTGAAGTTGATGACGGCCTCGGTGTTCATGGCGTCTGCCGCGCGGTAGTGCTGGTTGCCCGCGTCCACGGCGGCTGCCCATACCCTGCAGATCACCACGTCGGTGGGTTCCGGGTAGCCTTCCTCGTTTACCTCGTTCTCGGTGTAGCCGATCTCCACAAGATGCCGCAGGTCTCCGGGATGGGGACTGCTTTCAAAGTTTTTATAGCCTCGCAAACAACCTCACCTCTCAGAACATTTTGGCTGGGTCACGATAGGGATAGAGCAGACTGTCAAACGCCATCCGCATGGCTTTATATGTGGTCATGTCGGGAATGTCGCGGTTTTCATAGTAGAAACCAACGAACAGCAGAATTGCAAGACGGACAGGTTCGGGAGCGGTGAGCGCGCTGCCGTCCGCATTGGGTTCCTCAAAAGAAACGCGGCAGTAGTCCTCCGCTGCGCTCTGCGCCTGCGCGATCAGCCCTTCCAGATACTCGTCCTCCTCATCGTGCTGGATG
>JAZRVX010000228.1:0-13729 GCA_045599455.1 Faecousia sp.
GACATCGCCGGTCTCGGGGTTCATCAGCTGATACTTCAGGCTGGAAGAACCAGCATTGATAATCAGAACATTCATGGGATTTGCCTCCTATAAATTTTTGTTTTCTTTTTTGCAGTGTTGTGGTATAGTTACCATAGCTAATGTGATTATATTCCATAATGCGGCATTTCTCAAGCCCTTAATGGAAAAATTTTTGGAAATATCATCATCGGAGGCAGGTAAAAATGAATACATTGGCAGACAAGATATACCATACAATGCGCAAAATCGGTATTTTTGACCTGGTTCCCGATAAGCCCTACCTCAAGCTGATGTTCCGGCTGAAAATGGGAAAACCGCTGAATTTGAAAAACCCCGTCACCTATAACGAAAAACTGCAATGGCTGAAGCTGTATGACCGCAATCCAGAGTACTGCCGGATTGTTGACAAATATGAAGCGAAATCACTCGTCGCCGAAAAAATCGGCTCTGAACATATTATCCCTACACTGGGCGTGTGGGATCAGTTTGATGATATTGATTTTGCCAAGCTTCCCAATCAGTTTGTACTGAAAACAACCCACGATTCCGGCGGAATTGTCATCTGCCGGGATAAAAGCACCTTTGATAAACAGCATGCAAAATCCGTCATAGAAGGCTTTATGAACAGATGCTATTTCAAAATATACCGGGAATGGGCCTATAAAAATGTGAAGCCTCGAATTATTGCAGAAAAATACATGGAAAATGCCGATGGATCTGCAATTAACGATTATAAGCTTCTATGTTTTAACGGAAAAGTTGATAACATAATGGTCTGTGTCGGAAGATTCAGCGCCGACGGTGTAAAGTTTCACTTCTTCGACCGGGCTTGGAAGTATCTTCCCTACTGTCCTTATGAAGGAATCAACGCGGATAATGTAAATGTCCCCCGTCCGGATACGCTGGATGAAATGATAAAAATTGCTGAAATCCTTTCAAAAGATTTTCCCCAGGCGCGGATTGATCTGTATGAAATCTGCGGCACGGTCTATTTCGGCGAAATCACGCTGTATCCACAGTCCGGTTTTGATACGGAAATTACCCCGAAATGCGATATTCTCTGGGGAACAAAGCTAAAAATTAAATAAGAAAAGAGCGTTAATATGGAAGCAACATTTTGTTCCTTGGTACCTCCCCTCCTTGCAATTATATTTGCGTTAATCACAAAAGAAGTAAACTTATCCCTCATTATCGGTGTTGTGGTCGGCTGCGGCATCTACTGCAATTTTAATCTCTTCGATGCGACCACAACCATGTTTGATATCATGAGTGCAAAAGTATACGGAAATATGGGCGTGCTCATTTTTATCATTCTGCTGGGTATGATTGTACATCTGATGAATATGTCCGGCGCTACACACGAATATGCCAAGTGGGCAGGCAAGCGGCTGAAAACGAAAAAGCAAACGCTGCTCGCAACAATGCTCCTGGGCATTATCATTTTTGTTGACGATTATTTTAACTGCTTAACTGTCGGCACTGTCATGCGCCCTATCGCAGATAAGAACCGGATTTCCAGAGAAAAGCTTGCCTATGTCATTGACTCGACGGCAGCCCCAATCTGCATTATTGCCCCAATCTCCTCTTGGGCCGCTGCGGTCAGCTCATCACTCCCCGATGGGTCCTCTATTGACGGTTTTCAATTATTCATGAAAACGATTTTCTGCAACTATTACTCATGGCTTTCCATCGGACTGATTTTCCTGACTGTTGTTTTCTCCGTTGATTTCGGAAAAATGCGCGAATATGAGATGCGGGCAGCAAAGGAAAACGCCGCTTTCACCACATCGCAGGAAACACCCGACACCGGAAACGGAAAAGTCATAGATCTGCTTCTGCCGGTCGTCGCACTGATTGTGCTGTCCATTATCGCAATGCTGTATACCGGCGGTTACTTTGACGGTTCCGTGAGCATTGCCGATGCATTTGCAAATTGCGATGCAATACTGGGTCTTGCGATGGGCGCTGCATATACGGTTATATTTGTTGCCGTGCTGTATCTTCCCAGAAAAATTGTATCTGTCCAGGAATTCCTGGATTCCCTTGTGCAGGGTTTCATTCACATGGTTCCGGCTGCCTTGATTCTCACTTTTGCATGGACTTTAGGCGGTATTTGCGGCGGAAATTACCTTAACGCAGGCGGTTTTGTGGCATCCATGGTTGAAAAGCACAGCATCGCGCTGAATTATCTTCCCGCGTTGTTCTTTGTGGTTTCCCTGCTTCTTGCTTTCTCTACCGGCACCTCCTGGGGAACATTTGCAATTCTTCTGCCCATTACGGTATCTGTCTTTAATGACAAGCTCCTGCCCTTAACCGCAATTACCACGGCGGCAGTTCTGGGCGGTGCCGTGTGCGGAGATCATATCAGCCCCATTTCCGATACCACGATTTTAAGCTCCACCGGCGCAGGCTGCACACACATCAATCATGTCTCTTCCCAGATGCAGTACGGCCTTGCAGTCGCTGCTATTACAGCGGTGAGTTATATTGCCGGCGGACTGGCCGAAAGCGTATCTATTGGATTTATCACAGGCTTCGCCCTGCTTATCGGATTTGTTGTTATATTAAAATCCATCGACATGCGGAAAAATAAGGTAGCTATCTAATTAACAGTTTTTTCAGGAGTGCCCACTGTGACTACTGTCGGTATCGTATGTGAATACAACCCCCTGCACCGGGGGCACGAAAAGCAATTTCGGCTCATTCGGGAGCACTTTGGAGCGGATGCGGTCATCGTGTGCGCCATGAGCGGCAATTTCGTCCAGCGAGGCGAACCAGCCATCTTTGACAAGTCCATTCGTACGAAGGCAGCCATCGACTGCGGTGCAGATTTGGTGATTGAGCTTCCCGTTACTGTCAGCCTGTCCTCTGCCGAAGGATTTGCCTCCGGCGCCGTGGCAGCATTGGCTCCCCTGTGTGACTATCTGTGCTTCGGCACGGAGTCCGAAAATGCAGAAAGCCTGATGAACGGAGCGCAAGCACTGCTGTCACCGGAGTTTTCCGGAATCCTTAAAAAGCATCTGAAAAGCGGTGTGTCCTTTCCAAAAGCCAGAGCCCTGGCGCTCGCAGAAATGGGGATTGCTCTGGATGTAAGCAGTCCCAATAACATACTGGGGCTGGAATACTGCAAGGCACTCTTAACGCAAGACAGCTCCATGAAGCCCTTTGCCATCCACCGGGAGGGGAGCTATCACGATGAATCCCTCGATATGGAAAATCCCTCTGCCACGGCTGTGCGGAAGGCAATCCGAGAAGGCACCCGATTTCTGAGCTTTCTTCCCGATAACGCCCATGAAACATTTCGGGACGCACCGACTCATCTGCTTGAGAGCGGTGAAAAATCCGTTCTTTACCGTCTGCGCACTATGACGGATGCCGAATTTGAAGCACTCCCCTTCGGCTCCGAGGGGCTGTGGCGCAAGCTTATGTATGCCTCTCGGGAAAAAGACAGCCTTCCCGAAATCATGGAATCCGTCAAATCCAAGCGCTACACCTATACCAGGATTTCCCGGATGGTCATGTGTGCCGTGCTTGGAATTACCCGGGAAATGATGGACGCTTCCGCACCCTATTACCGAGTTTTAGGCTTCACAAATGCAGGGCGGCAAGTGCTCTCCTCCGTGCGCAAAAGCGGAAGCTATCGCAATGTCGGTGAAAAAACCGGCGAAATCTATGAACAGTTTGAGAATCGCTCAGATGCTGTGTATTCACTTTTTTCCAATAACAGCATGACGGCAAAAAACCAAGTATATTATCCGGAGTGCTGTGAAGACATAATCCGGAATCCGAAAAAATAGGAGAATACTATGCGAATCTGTCAAGTTCTTCCCGAGTTTTTTATGGGCGGTGCCGAGGCCATGTGCATCACCCTATCCGCAGAACTCCAAAAAATGGGGCACGATGTCTGTATTGTCAGTCTGCGCACCTACGAATCGGCACTGTCCGAGCGCGCTCGCTCCTGCGGCATTGAACTGCACTTTATGGATAAGCAGATGGGACTTGATCTGCATTGCGTTCCAAAGCTTCGCCGTTTCTTCCGAGAATGGAATCCCGATATCATCCATGTCCATCTTCATGCACTCAAGTATGCGTATCTCGCCGCTTGGGGTCTGCGCATCCCATTTGTCCGCACAATTCACAGCATCGCTGTCAAGGATGCTGACGGAGTTGACTACTATATCAACAAACTGCTCTTTCCGAAGAAAGTTGTTCCGGTTTCTCTTACAGAAGCCATCCGGGACACCGTTGTAGATTTCTATCACATCTCCGCCAAGCACAGTCCCATCATTTTCAATGGCGTGGATTTATCCCGGTGTATCCCTAAGCAGGACTTCACATTGTCTTCCCCGCCCTCTATCATTCATATTGGCCGATTTCAGAACGCCAAAAATCACGAAACAATCGTCAACGCAGTTGCCATATTGAACAGGAAAGGAATCCGGGTAAATGTCAGACTTTATGGGGAGGGAGAACTGGTTGAGCCGATTCGTACACAAATCAATGAAATGGGATTGACAGAACAGATTGAACTGTGTGGAATAACCAATCATGTATTTCCCCTGCTCCACGACTCGGATATGTTCATCCTTCCTTCTAAAAACGAAGGATGCCCGATTACCATTATAGAGGCTATGGGAACAGGGCTTCCCACCATCGCATCCCGTGTGGGCGGTGTCCCCGATATGATTACAGATGGTGTGGACGGACTTCTGATTGAGCCGAATGCACAATCCTTGGCGGATGCCATTGAAAAACTGATAAACGATGATGCTCTGCGAAAGTCTCTCGGCGAGGAAGCGCTGCACACTTCCGGTCGTTTTTCCTCCGCTTCCATGGCGCAAGGATACTTGACACTATACGAAACACTGGTGGGATGAATACAATGTGCCCCATACATTTCTTTATTATTATCCCTGTTTATAAAGCAGAAAAGTACCTTGCCGCTTGTCTGGAGTCGGTACTGGCTCAGACCTATCCGCACTTCACGGCAATCGCCGTGGATGACGGAAGCCCCGACGGAAGCGGAAAAATCTGTGACGCCTACGCCGAAAAGGATTCTCGCATTCATGTCATTCATCAGGCAAACGGCGGTTCCTTCGCCGCCCGCGCAGCCGGCATTCGCTATGCCATGAAGCTGGCACAGCCCGGTGACTATCTTATGTCGCTGGATGCAGACGACACTTATTATCCCCATGCTCTGGAAGCTGTAGCCAAGACCGTTGAAAGCAGCGGATGTGATATGGTCTTTTACCGCCATGACACGGACTATTTCGGCAATATTCAGCGAGCAAGTGAAGCAGCGCCCGTTTTTGAGGGCATACCCGAAAGCAAGCGAGAGTTTTACAAACTCGTATTCATGCAGGCAGGCTTCAACGGTCTGTGGTCAAAGGCCATTTCCATGAAGCTGATTTCCGAGGAGGATTTGACGGAGCCTGCATTTATGCGCGTTTCCGAGGATTTGCTGCAAAGCATTCCCTTCTATTGCAAGAGCGAAAAACCTGTCTTCATTTCCGATGCACTCCTGCTGTACCGCATCCACTACGGCTCCGCAACCAACACCAATACACTGGCTCACTTCGTCAATCCCATGCCGGCTTACCAAATCGTGTGGAAGCACATGGAACAGGAGCAGCAGTGGACACAGGAGGATTTTGCGGACTATCTCAAATACTGCCGCAAAATCCTCTCCGAGCCAATCTGGCGGATTGCACGGATTGAGACGAGCTACCGCGAGAAAAAGAAGCTCTATATGCAGATTCTATCCGACCCATTCTGCAGGAAGATTTTGGACGATACCGAGGCAAAGGATTTCCTTCTGCAGTCAGTTCGTAAAAAGCATTTTGTGACGCTGCATATAATCGGAAGTTCTGTTAAAAAAGTCGGAAATATTCGTCGAAAGATAAAAAAATACAACACAATATAAGAAAGGGCGGTTTTCTGTGCAGGAAACCGCCCTTCAACTTAACCTATCTCATTCATTTCTATTGCCTGACGCAGGCACTCCAGATGCGTTTCACATTCGATAACATTCCGGGCAGCGAGCTGCGCCTTTCTGCCGTAAAAAAGTCCGGTGAAAAACTTAGGAAACAGTTTTCCGAAAACCTTAACGGGGAATATATCACCATGCATCTGACGCAGAAGATATGTTCGTTCCTCTGCTACGACACGATAAAAAAGCTGTTTGACAGTGTCAGGATTTGTAATCTCCTCACTGCGCAACGAATAAGCACGCAAAATGTCTGCAGCCTCAGATTCATCAGCAAGTCTTACTGTATTGTCATTTCTTGCAACAGGGATTTTTTGAATCTGAACCCCCGAAGCACTAACATCCACACCAATCAAAAGTCCAGTGTCGCTGTACTCATCGTAAGACTTGCCAAAGTCAAACAAGAAGTTACCCTGACCGTATATCAGCTTGGAGCCATGGTATTCTTCCTCGCATCCAACACAATGGCTATGCTGCGCAATCACAAGCTTCGCACCGCAATCCGCCATTTTACGCATGATTTTCTGCTGCATGGGGGTTGGATAGCGATAGTATTCCTTTCCGCCGTGATATAAAACAATCAAATAATCCACCGAAGCTGCACATTCACGAATCTGGTCGAAGGTCTCCGTAATGTCAAATCCATTGGCCCCCGCTCCATTTCGGGAAAAAACAGAAAATTCATTTTCACAGCATGAATATATTCCCACTTTGAACCCGTTTTCCGTGAAGACAAGGGGCTTTGCCGCCTCGTTTTCCGAAAATTCAGCCCCGACATATTCAATTCCGCTGTTCTTAAGAGTGTCCAATGTAGCACGCAATCCGACAGCACCATGATCAAAAATGTGATTATTGGCTAAAGAAACCGCTTTAACTCCCATAGCCCGATAACCATTTACAGCATCAACAGGTGCACCCAAACAGGGCCCATTTTTATTGATTGGGCTATCATTAAGAATCAACGGCATCTCCATATTTACAACAAATGTATTGTACTGCCGAATAATCTCCATCAGTGCATTTCCAAGTAAGCCTACTGCATCCCCGGCTTTGAAAAGCTGCATGTTACGAACACCGGCAACAGTATCTCCTCCAATTAAAATCTTCATAGCAATGTTATCCCATCTGTTAAAAAATCTTTCGTGTGTATAGTCGGCAAACTCTCCACGCCGCCCGAGTGTCCACCGGACACTCGGATTTAAGCTTTCGAGTCAGGTCATAACTTCCAAAAAAGGGACACCCGGATGGGTGTCCCTTTTTTGGAGCTAGTGACCTGACTCGAACAGGCGACCTTCTCATTACGAGTGAGATGCACTACCGACTGTGCTACACTAGCAAAACGACCCCATTATTATAAATGCAATTGCGCTATATGTCAATGAATTTCTTTAAGCCTGACGGAGCTTAGAAAGCTTTTCCCGAATGGAAAGCAAATCGTCAAAGGTCTCCGGGCGTTTATTGAGGTCACGAAGAAGCGCCGAGGGGTGATAAATGGCCGTCACCCAAGACTCCCCCATCTGCTTCCAGGTGCCGTGGTCGCGGGTAATGCGGAAGTCGGCATCAATCAAGCGCTTGGCGGCAATGCGGCCAAGGCAGACAATGACTTTCGGATTGACCAGTGCAATCTGATTGCGCAGATACTCGATGCAAGCGTCCTGCTCCCCCTCCTCCGGGTCGCGGTTGCGGGGCGGACGGCACTTGACGATATTGGCAATGTAGCAATTCGTGCGGTCAATATCGATGATGGAGAGCATCTGATCTAAGAGCTGCCCGGCGGGACCCACAAAAGGAATGCCCTGCAAATCCTCCTGTTCCCCGGGGCCTTCGCCGATGAACATGATGTCCGCACTGCGATTGCCCACACCGAAGACCACATTGTGGCGGGTCTGACACAGGGTGCACCCGGTGCAGACTTTGCATGTCGATTCTAATTCTTCCCAATTCTGCATATCAATACCAATTTTCATCGCGCTTCTTGCGGAGTTTGCGGGTTTTAGCTCTGTATCTGCGGTACTGATTCACGCCAAGATACAGCACAACGGGTGCCAAAACGGCGATACACACCGTCAGCAGGATGCGAGATCCCTTCCCGGTTTCTGCCTTGGTGACACCGTGAGAGACCACCGTACCGGGGGCATCCTTGGTGCGGACACCCGACATGGCATAAAGCGGTGTCTCCAGCAAGCAGGAATTGCGGTACCAGATTTCCACGGTTGCAATCTGCTCATCCTTGCTGAGCGGTGCCGACAGGCCGCCGCCCGCCACGGAGTAGTTCTTAATCAGGTTGTCCATCTGCACATCCAGCGGCAGGACGGAGGTGATGGACTCATGGGGAGCACCTACCACATCGCTCTCACCGTCCATGACCTGGAACTGGCGCAGAGCCTGATTTTCATAAATCACATCGCAGACCTTGAAATTCTTGTAGACATACTGCAAAAGCTTCTGAATTTCTTCAAAGTTACCGTAGTTCAGAACCTGCCAGTTCTTCTTGGGGTCGGGGTTAAACTGACGGGTTGCGCCCAGCAAAACACAGACCAAATCCAGCGAACCACGAGTCTTGGACTCCGGGGTTTTGGAGGTGCAGACGATGCCGGCACCCAGTGCCTCGGAATAGCTGGCAAAACCGCCGGTGACATAGGCATCATTATACTTGGGGACGATGGTCGTCTCCATCAAATAGTTCTGGGATGCAAACTTACGCTGCTCGGACAGGTTCGTCTCGGGAACCGTGTAGGCCTGATCGGCAAAGAGGGTGCAAAAAGCTTCGTTCTTAGTGCACTCCAGCAGAATGCGGGTCATATCCCGGGCAGTGGTATACTGATTGGAGGAGCCGAGGCCGTGCACGGAGCCGATGGAGGTATTGGCGCAGCCCAGCGCCTTGACCCGCTCGTTCATCATGGAAATGAATGCAGTCTGGGTGCCGGAGACATGCTCAGCAAGAGCAATGGCCGCATCGTTTGCATTCTGCAAAATCATACAGTGCAGCAGGTCATTGACCGTAAGCTGCTCGCCGCTGCGGAGCTTGATGGTCTGGGCACCGCCGGGAACACGGGATGCAATGCCCGGCTCCACGGTGACGATGGCTTCCAAATCCGGGCAGTGCTCGATGACAAGCAGCGCCGTGAGAATCTTCATCAGACTGCCGCCGGGGAGCTTCACATCGGGATTATAGGAATAGACCACCGTATTGGTGGAACGCTCAAAAACCATAACCGCCTGGGCGCTCTCGCACTTGCGGTCAGCACCGGCCAGGGGCATGATGCCGTCAATGGTGCGGCAGCCATTGAGCACGGACACGGAACCGAATTCATAACCGGACTCGATGAGGTTCTCTCCCTCCTCGCCCTTGGGCTGAGTCTCGGCGGGAGGCTCTGCCTCCGTGGCAAAGGCCTGCAAAGGCGCACCAATCAGCAATGAAAACGCCAATATGAAGGAAAGGATACGAATTTTTTTCATTTTTTCCTCCTAATATGAAGGTCGGACTTGTTTGCCCGGGAAAAATCATGTATAATAGCGGCATTATTATACATGATTTTCGTGTCTTCGTCAACGATTAGGCGGCATTGGCACAAAAACTTCACAAAATTAGAGGAGGCAGCGCATGAAGATTCTTGTGGTGGACGATGAAGCCCTGCTTGTCAAGGGAATCCGCTTCAATCTGCAAAACGAAGGCTACGAAGTAATCACCGGCTCCGACGGCTGTGATGCCGTGCGGCTCATGCAGGAAGACCCGGCAGACCTCGTGGTGCTGGATGTGATGATGCCGCAGATGGACGGTCTGACTGCCTGCTCCAAAATTCGGGAATTCTCCGATGTGCCCATCATTCTGCTCACCGCCAAGGCAGAGGATATTGATAAGCTCATGGGTTTTGATTTGGGCGCAGACGATTATCTGACCAAACCCTTCAACATTCTGGAGCTGAAAGCCCGCATTCGGGCGCTCCTGCGCAGATCTGCGCCCACGAAGGCCGAAAAACCGGCAAATGAGCTGGCCATCGGCACAATCCGACTGGATTTGGACGGCAGAAACGCCTATAAATCCGGGGTGCTCACGGAGCTCACCGCCAAGGAATTTGATGTGATTGAGCTGCTCATGCGCAACGCCAACCGAGTCTACTCCCGGGAAGCACTGCTGGATATCCTGTGGGCATACGAATACCGCAGTGATATCCGCACCGTGGATGTGCACATCCGCAGACTCCGCGAGAAGCTGGAGGAAAATCCGGCGGAGCCCAAGTATATTATGACGAAGTGGGGCGTTGGCTATTATTTCAAGAAATGACGCAAAACCCCTGCGCGGCTATCAGACCTCCCAGCTGCGCTATGCCTTCTCCTATATTATCCTGACCATGGTATTCCTGTTCTTTATGAACATCTACTCCTATACCACCAGTCAGCGGCTTTTCTACGAGGCCAAGGAGGAGGCCATGATTGACAAGTGCCTGCTTGCCTCCGGTGAAATCGCCAAGCAGGATGTGCTGAGCCCTTATACAGTGCAGTCCGCCGTCAAGCAGATGGAGGGTCTGAAAATTTCAAGGCTCATTGTCACAGACCAGGCCGGCCTGTGCCTGTACGACAGCACCAGCGCCCAGAGCGGCCAGCCCGTGATGCTGCCGGAGATTCTGAAAGCGCTGGAGGGTAACGATGTATTTTCATGGAACTACCGTGACGGTGCCATGATTTCCCGCGCCGCCACCCCCATCCAGTACTACGGCACCACCATCGGCGCTGTTTACATGGTGGAGGCGGACAGCGAGCAGGGCGAAGTGATTCGGTTGCTCCAGAAGAATATGATGACCATGACGGTACTGCTGGAAATCGCGGTTATCTTCTTTTCCCTTGTCTACTCCCGGGGATTTTCCTCCCGCATCCGCAAAATTATGCACTCCATGCGCAATATCGAAGACAACTATTCCCATGAGCTGACCGTGGGCGGCAACGACGAGCTGACGCTCCTTGCCGATGAATTCAACAATCTGACAAAGAAGCTGCAAACCTCCGAGGAAAAGCGAAACCGCTTTGTCTCCGATGCCTCCCATGAGCTGAAGACCCCCCTTGCCTCCATCAAGCTCCTGACAGACTCCATCCTGCAAAACGAGATGGATGCGGACACCATGCGCGAATTTGTCGGAGATATCGGCAGTGAGGCCGACCGTCTGACGAGAATGACGGAAAAGCTCCTGTCGCTGGCTCGGCTGGGGAATGAGCCCGAGGCCGAAGCCGAGCTGATTCATGTCATCCCCACAGTGGAGAAGGTCACGAAAATGCTCACCCCCGTGGCGCAGAGGGCGGAGGTCACCATTGATGCCGCCATCGAAAATGACTGCGAAGTGCTGATTTCCGAGGATGACCTGTATCAGGTTATCTTCAACCTCATGGAAAACGGCATCAAGTACAACCGCAGAGGCGGCACCCTCACCCTAAGGCTTCAGAACACCGAGGATATGGCCGTGCTGACCGTGGCGGACACGGGTATGGGTGTGCCCGCGGAGGCCGCCGAGCACATCTTTGAGCGGTTCTACCGTGTGGACAAAGCCCGCTCCCGCGCTTCCGGCGGCACAGGTCTGGGGCTTGCCATCGTCCGCGCCATCGTGCAGCGCAACCGCGGCGAGATATCCATGACGAGCACGCCCGGCGAAGGCTCCACATTCACGGTGAAACTTCCAAACTTTGAAACGGAGGATGCAGAGCCTTGAAAAAAATCATCAGTCTTTTCCTTGCCCTGATTATGCTTGCGCTGCTGTGCGGCTGCTCCGCAATCCGAAGTAAGGATTCCGTGACCTTCTATTACCGCAACGCGCAGTATCAGTTCGGCACCCCATCCGGGGCAATCGGCTCCGAGAAGCGGGAAATATCCGGGCAGAAGAACAACTTAACCTACCTAAACACATTGTATATGCTGGGTCCTGCGGACGAGAAGCTGGAGCTTCCCTTCCCCGCCGGTACAAAGATCAAGTCCGCCTACCTCAACGAGGGGAATGTCACCATTGAACTCGCACCCGGCGGCAGTATGAGTGACAGTGCCTTTACCCTGGGCTGCACCTGCCTTGCGCTGAATAACTTCGCGCTGACCGATGCCGCAACCGTCACCATCGTCACGGAGAAAAAGAGCCTGACCATCGCAAGAGACTCCGCAGTCCTCACGGACAGCACCGCATCGAACGGATAAAACCTCTGAAACAGCCGGAAGAATCCGGCTGTTTCAGACCGTTGAAAAAGGCTAGTCATTCTGAGGGAGCGTCAGCGACCGTGGGAATCCATTCTCTAAAATGTTCTGTTTTTAACCATAATTTCAGAAAAACCAGGATTTTTCAAAACGGATTGCCACACCCAGTGTGCGCACTGGGTTCGCAATGACCTTCTTTTTTTGGCTTTTTGACACGCTGAGGCAGCCGGAATCGTCCGGCTGTTTCTCATTTGCACCCGAAAGCAAAACAGTGCATAAACTGTCTTATAAGCATGTCAGCTTATGGAAACCTTTTAACAGGAGGTAATCCCATGTCAGAGCAATGCATGGACACTATGCGCTGTAATCCCGGGGATTTAAGGACAGCCATGTCCATCCACACAAGAAAAATCACGGATTCCTGCCGTGACAAGGACTGCATTGAAGACCTGTATGTGTACTTAACCGCAGGGTCACAGAGGCTCCTGGAATCCAGCGTCAGCACCCGCGTGCGGTGCGCGGAACTGCTCAACACATATATTGATGTGGAGCCTGTGGCGTTCGACCGCAATCACTACTGCATTGATGTGACCTTCTACTACCGCATTATTGCCGATGCGGTGGTGGGCAACAACCGCCCGGCAACCCTGTACGGCCTGAGTGTGTTCTCCAAGCGGGCGGTGCTCTGCGGCGAAGACAGCTGCACCCACATCTATCGCAGTGACACGAAGATGTACGCTCCCGACGGCTTCACAAGAAGCTTCTCCAACCGCCCCACCGCCGTGGTGGAGGTGCTTGACCCCATGGTGCTCAGCTCCAAGGTAAAGGATATCTGTGAGTGCGCCTGCCAGGACAGCGTACAGCTGCCGGAGGGCGTGCGCAATTCCTTCGACGAGGAGCTGATTCTGCGCCCGGAGCGCCGCAGGCTCTTTGTGACCCTCGGCCAGTTCTCCATCGTGCGGCTGGAGCGGGATGCGCAGTTGGTCGTGCCCGTGATGGACTACTCCATCCCCACCAAGGAATGCTGCGACAATCCCGGCTGCGCCGAAGATCCCTGCGAAATGTTCAGCCGGATTCCCTTCCCCGCCGCCCAGTTCGCCCCCAGAGGGTGTGATAATAAGGGCTCCTGCTGCGGCTGCCAGCAGGGATGCCAAAACGGATGTCAGAACAGCTGCCAGACGGGCTGCTGAACAAATTGAGCCACGGCATACGCCGTGGCTCTTTTATGTTGCAAAATCCACATTTATTTTCAATTACCGAAAACGGATGCTCTTCCGGCTTCGTCGTTTATTTCCCCGAAGACAACCGTAACATCCGGGTCTATTCCCTTGAAGCTGCTGATATCGCACGCTACCACTACAAGCCCATTTTCACCATCCAGCACATAGGCATGATTTTCCTCTTGGAATCCGATGGGGGTATCGCCGCCCCACCAATTGTGCAGGTGATTATCCTTGCAGATGAAGAGCTTATAGACTCCGGCGGCTGTGCTCATCTGCTCAAAGGTTGCGTTGGATTCCGGGTTAAGGGGGTCTTTCAGCATATACAGATGA
>JAZRVX010000229.1:0-2700 GCA_045599455.1 Faecousia sp.
AGGGTTCGACACCTATGTGGGCGAGCGAGGGACGCTGCTGTCCGGCGGACAGAAGCAGAGAGTTTCCATCGCCAGAATCTTCCTGAAAAATCCCGCCATCCTGATTCTGGACGAGGCCACCTCCGCACTGGACTCCGTGACTGAGGCCAAGATTCAGCGGGCATTTGACCGCCTGTCCGAGGGGCGCACAACCCTGATTATTGCCCACCGCCTGGGCACTATCCGCGGAGCGGACAGAATTCTCGCTATTTCCGATGGATGCATCACGGAATCCGGTACGCATGCCGAACTCCTAACCTCCGGCGGCATCTATGCCGGACTCTATAACACCCAGAACGCAAGTGCTATTTTAGGAAGTGATGAACCACTGGTGTAAAAAACACATCCGCAGGAAAACTGCGGATGTGTTTTTTTTATTTAGATGGGCTGCGCGCACATTGGCCGAGCCCGCACAGCAATGCCATGACAGTGACGATACAAGCTTTATTGGTGAAGAAACTGTGGATGCTGGAATGATTTCGTGTGGCAAGATACCAAACGACGGGGGCCAAGGAGAGAATGAAGTAGGGAGCCATTTCTTCTTTCCACCGGATGCCGGTGTGCCGGCGAATACGCATAAGGCACATGAGCGCAAAGCCGATGGCGAGAAGAGTAAAAGGACTAGCAAAAAAACGCCTGTAGTTTTCAAACAAGCATGCAAAGGCGGATAGCTGCAGATTACCAGTTGTGGAGGAGGTTCGAAGCTGAATTGCGGAAAGGGCATCCAAAATCACATTTTCGGAGGTCAGAACACTTGCCAAAATCCACTTGCTTGCCCACATTCCAACGAAACCGAAAATCCACGATATACCGTTTTTAATCATCTGAGCTATGGCTTTCTCTGGTTCGTCCTCCTGATTCAAGGCGATGCACACGACGGCCGGCACACCAAAGGTTGCGATGGGAAAGGTCAAAAAGTCAAAGAAAGCGGTAAGAATGCCTATAATCAGGAAAATGAAGGGTGAGCAATTACTGCGGGGCAGCAGAAGAATACCCAGAAGCCCCAACATAAATACATAACAGCAGGTAGCATACTGCAAAACGGTCATGGACATTGTAGGTGTCATGATCAGATACGAAATCAGAAAGGGTGCAACCAAAGTAGAGAGCCCCCGCTTACGCAGGAGCAGGCAGACGGCGATGCACATTGCTGTCTGGACAACCCCATTCAGAATGTATATTTCGTGTAAATCCCAAAAGGTGAGCAAAGGACGCAATGTGACCACGAAGCCGTGCCAGTATCGGGCGTATGTACCGTAGCCTGTATAGGCTTTGGAGTCCAGATGATGCTCTGTGAAATAATCGTATGGGTCTTTTTCCGAATCAGTGGAGAAATAGCCGTGGTGCACGAGCATTGCCTTTTCCAATGTGGAGACGGGAGCATCGGCTGAGGCTTCGGAGAGAATCAGAGCGTCCGTGTAGCTGTCTTTGATGCTGTAGCTCCAGAAATGCATTGCAGGGTCAAAGCCCTCCTGCCGCAGCGTTTGGGCAGATGTTGCGGTATTTTCTCGGATGCTTTCGTCGGGAATCAAGAATGCGGCATACATGAGCCCTGCACCAACCAGTGCAGCCATGGCAATCGAGCATACATAAAGCAAGGCGGCCTTTGGTAAATGGGAAAATCCATCACGCAAATTGCCTAAAAGCCGATTTATACGGATGGTGCGTAAGATGCTAAATAGTGCTTTCACAAGGTATCCGGCGGTGGTGTATACAATGGGAATTGTCACCACGGATGCGGTTTTGCAGAATGTGCCGAAGGCATCTTCCGGAGAACTGCCAAAGCGGGAGAAAATACGGACAATGCCCGGACCAACAATCCATTCACGAAAGAAAATCGATGGCAAAGCGCTGACAGCCAATACGGTGAGAATGATTGTCAGGAAGAATCCGGGACACAGCTGCAGATATTGGGGACGAAACTCGAGCCTGAAAGCGGCAAAGCCGAGAGCCAATCCGATAATCACTCCCAGGGTGAAATGAAAGTAGGAATATGTGCTCAGCATGATGCACAACACTATGGCGGAGGGGATGTAAACAAGAGATAAAAATTTCCTCATGAATGCTTGTCCCCCACATGCTTGTTATGGATTTGGTGAAACAGTTGAAGCCGAAATTCATAGTCACGACGATCCTTCTGCATCTGGGTGTCCAGAATAATGCCCACAGCAAACAAAAGCAGGGCGGCAATAACGGTAAAACCGCACACAATCAGGGTGGGGAAGCGCAAAACAAGACCGGTAATCAGGTATTCTCGGAGTACGGGGAGGAAAAACAGGGCAGAAACTGCCGTCAGAACCAGCGCAAGAAAACTGAAGAAGCGGAAAGGCATGTAGTTTTTATAGAGATTTAAGATGGTTCGCAGCACCTTGACACCGTCGGAGAAGGTATTAGGCTTGGACTCACTGCCGTTGGGACGGTCACGGTAATCCACCACGCAGTTTTTAATGTACATATTTCTGGCAAGGGCATGGATGGTCATTTCAGTTTCAATCTCAAAGCCCTTGGACAAAACGGGGAAGGTCTTGACAAAACGGAAGCTGAAAGCCCGAAGACCGGTCATGATGTCCATGACATGAGCATGAAACATTCTGTTGATGAGAAGACGGGTGATGGTGTTGCCGAAGTTATGAAACGGACGCTTGTTCTCGGTAAAATAGG
>JAZRVX010000230.1:0-3115 GCA_045599455.1 Faecousia sp.
TTGATATGCTCCTCCGTGTTCTTCTCCGGCCATGTGCTGCGTCCGTCCTTGTCGCGGATGTTCACGATGTCGTGGCTGTCGGCATAACCGGCGGCCCTTACCACACAGCAGTCCTTGGCAATGATGTTTCCGCACCATACGATGAGTGTCGGTTCGCTGATGGAGCGCGTGGCATAAAAGGCCTGCTCGTACCATTCCCACTTTTTCTGAATTATGTCGGGGTTGCGGCACTCCTCATCCGTATCGAAGTCGTCCACCAGCAGGACATCAGGACGGACGGCCTCGTTTCTGGATCCACGGGGAGCGTTACCGGCACCGATGGCGCGGAACGCCGCTCCTCCCTTGGTGATGAACTCCAGATCCGTCCAGTTGCCGATGCTCTGCTGCTCTCCATAGAAGGCTATGAGCCTCTGGTTCCCCTCGAGGTTGGCCTTGTATGGCGCAAGTAGTCGGCGGGCCGCATCCTGCGTGGCCGATGCCAGCATGACGTTTTTCTTTTTGCCGGTGAGTACCAGGTACAGGACCACGAACATTACGACGGTACTCTTTGCAAGCTCACGACTCCATGACAGGACTTCGTACCATTCCGGATTGCTGATAAGCCTCGTGATGGCCCGGCGGTGGAAAGCGGCGAACGGGTACTTGGCATAGTTCGGGAAGAAATATGATATCCACTCGAAGACGTGGTCCTCGAGATACCTCTTTTTCTTTTCTATGTCTGAATGTGAAAGCCCCGTCTCGACAGGAGTTTCACGGCGTATGTTGTCCACATACGAGGCCCATTCCTGCAGGGCCTGTTTTGCGGTCTGCTTGCTCTCTGCCATTACATCTGCTCCTTAATGAAGGCATCCCAGAGGGCCGTCACGTCCTTGGCCTTCTGAAGGTCAACCTTCCTGATCCACTCTATGAACTTGATTCCGACAGAAACGAAGTCGGCAATGCCGATATCACCCTCCAGCTTCTTGACTGCGGATGAAAGCTTGCCTATCGTGTCGGCCTCCGCCGGGGATGCGTAACGCTGGCCCTCCGGACGGCCTGATATCGCATCGTTGATGCTGGCGATCTGCCGGTATATGTTCTGGATCTGTTCATCCTTGGTAAGCGTGAGGCCGACTTTCATTTCCTCCCACTTTCCCTCCTTGATCCACTTTGACACCGACACACGGGAGGAACCGACCTTGTCGGCTATCTCCTGCTGGGTAAGGTTTTCTTTCAGATAAAGGACCTTCGCCCACTCTTTTTTCTGTTTGCTTGTTAACTGTGTAGCCATAATTAAGTGCCTTTTGCGTACGCAAAAGTGCTGGTTTGTGGCCAATGTTCCAAACAAGTTTACAGTGGTTGGGTAACTATGTCTAACGGTTGGATAATTAATTGTGTATTAGACCAAAATGGGTTAGACTTGCGGCAAAAATTTGGAGATGATGTCAACAGAAAACTCAGTAATCAATGGTCGCGAGGCCGACCTGCTATTGTATGGTGAGATAGTGAACAATGCCGGGGCCGGTGAAGACGTGGTACTTGGGAAAGCAGTTGTCAGTGAGATACTGGCTTTGAGTCAAAGCTGTGACAAGATCCGCGTCCACATCAACTCCGAGGGCGGTGAGGTTTATGCCGGTATCGCCATCTTCAATGCCCTGCGCTCCTGTGAAAGGGAGGTAACGATTTACACTGACGGCATCAGCGCAAGCATTGCCGGTATCATTGCCATGTGTGGCCGCAAGCACTACATGAGCAAGTACGCCCGACTTATGATACATAGCGTGAGCGCGGGCGTGTATGGCGACAAAAACGACCTTCTGGCCACTGTCGATGAGATCAAGGCTCTGGAGGACACTTTGGCCGTCATCATCGGTGAGCGAATGAAGTGCAGCCCGGATGAGATCAAGACCCGTTACTTTGACGGTACCGACCACTGGTTTACCGCCGAGGAGGCCGTAAGGCTCGGCCTTGCCGACGGAATCTACGACATTGCCGTTCCGGACCTTCAGGGAACTGACGGGCCGAGCGACATATACAAGAAAGTATTCACGAACCGAGCGGTCATACGCTCACAAATTGTTAACAATATGGAAATCACAAAAATCAAAGAGAAGCCTCGATTCACCAATGTCGTGAACGAGGATGATGTCCTTCGTGTTATCGACGAGCTGAACGCGCAGATCGAGAAACTCGAGGGCGAGAATTCCAATCTCAAGCAGCGCCTCTCCGAAATGGAGCAGGAGGACATTGAGAAGATCCTTTCGGCAGCAGTTGAATGTGGAAAGATTGAGGAGGGAGAGAAGGAGGACTACCGTCAGCTGCTTAACTCTAACCGCGCATCAGCGGAGAAAGTCATCACATCCCTCAAGCCCAAGCGCAAGGTCAAGGACGACCTCAACGGAGGGCAACCCGCCAACTCGGCATCCGGTGCGTGGGACACCAAGATGGAGGAAATCCGTCGTAACCGTTCAAGGAGGTAAGCCATGAAACAGCCGGAGAAAGCCCCTGCACCGCCCAAACGCTGTATCGGCGGCACCACCGACCAGGGTAAGAACAGCAAGGTGGACTACAGGACAACCAAGTCCCCGCTCAAAATGAAAAAGAACAACTAAACACCATTATCGATTATGGCAATACAGATCACAAACACCAACTACAACGGTGAGGTTCTTGAGCAGCTGCTCACCCTCGCCTCGACCGGCAATGAAATCGTGGAGAAGGGCCTTGTCCACGTTGAGCCCGGTATCGCATCAACCTTCAGCATTCCTCGCCTGAAGGCGACCACAATGCTGCAGAAGCGTAAGGAGATGCCTATGGATTCCGACTCCAAGGGCGACTTCAAGTATTCGGAGCGCGTGCTTGCCCCGAAGGACTTCATGGCATTCACCACCTTCAACCCTCGTTCCTTCGAGAAGATCTGGAGGAAGTGGCAGTCTAAGGGCAACCTCGTTTTCGCGGAACTTCCTGCGGAAGCACAGAACGCCCTCCTTGCCGAACTGGCCAAGCAGGTCAAGTTCGAGCTCGGTGACCACATCATCAACGGCGAATATGCCGAAACGGGTGACACCAAACTGTTCAACGGTTTCGTTTACCGTATGGAGCACGATACCGACAAGGTTTCCGTCACCTCCAACAA
>JAZRVX010000231.1:0-8428 GCA_045599455.1 Faecousia sp.
CGCAGCTGTCCCTGCCCTTCATGGTGCCATTGGCAGGGGTTACGGTGCTGATCGGTATCATATCGCTGCTCGCGACGTATGTCACATGCGCGGCAGCCTCCGTCTGGTCAGCCCGGCGGTTAAGCCGGACAGATACCGGCATCCTGATGCGGGAGGGTCATTGATATGCTGAAAGCGATGCAATTGGAGAAACGTTTTTTCCGCAAAACAGGAGACGCGAATTTCTTCCGCGCGGTCGATCAGGCGTCATTGACCCTGAACAAAGGCACACTGACCATGCTGACAGGCCGCTCCGGCAGCGGCAAAACCACGCTGCTGCGGTGCTTAAACTTTCTGGAGACCCCGGACAGCGGTGAAATCCTCATTAACGGCACGCCGCTTCTGCGCCGCAATGACGAAGAAATCCGCCGTAACCGGCTGCACTTCGGTCTGGTGTTCCAGAACTTCAATCTGTTCCCCCAATATACCGTCCTCGGCAATATCACCCTTGCGCCCCTGCTTATGAAGCAGGGCACCTCCGAGAGTATCTGCCAGAAGGCACTGAATCTATTGGAGCAGGTGGGACTGTCCGACAAGGCAGGTGCCTACCCCTACCAGCTCTCCGGCGGCCAGCAGCAGCGTGTGGCCATTGCCCGCGCCATGGCCTTGAAGCCCGACATTCTGTGCTTTGACGAGCCTACCTCCGCCCTCGACCCCGAGCTGACGGGCGAAGTGCTCCGGGTTATCCGCGAGCTTCGGGAGCGCAATTACACCATGATTATCGTCACCCACGACATGGCCTTTGCCAAGAGCGTGTCCGACACCGTCATCTATATGGCGGACGGCGTGATTGAGGAAATGGGCACTCCGGAGCAGGTTTTTGACAATCCCACCAGCGAGAAAGCAAAAGCATTCCTCAGTAACGCACTTATGTAAGGAGGCCGCCATGAGCCGAGACGACAAGCTGGAGAAATTATACTCCGTCATTCTGAGCTTGAACGATGCCCAGCAGTGCCGGGATTTCTTCGACGATTTGTGCACCCACAAGGAGCTGGAAAAGATGGCTGAGCGGGTCTACGCCGCCGAGCTTCTGATGGAGGGCAAGACCTACAATCAGGTCATCGCCGAGACCGACATTTCCTCCGCAACCTTAAGCCGTGTGTCCCGCTGTGTCCAGTACGGGAACGGTTATTCCAAAATCCTCAAAAAAGATTGAAAAACAGCCCTGCATCGCAAGATGCAGGGCTGTTGCTTACTTTAGGAATCTTTAACGGCGCAGCCGTTAAAGATTCAGGCCTCAGGTATCCGTTTTTTGCCCGTTTATTTAGGACAATGCGCCGATTTTACTTTCCCTGATGCCTGATGGCTGATTCCTGATGTCTGCGCACGCAAGTGCGCAAAAAGCTCCCTTATGCTCACTTATACATTCTTCACATACAGCGCTCTTACTGCGTTCAGCACCGCCAGAACCATAACGCCCACATCGGCGAAAATTGCCGCCCACATACCGGCAAGACCCAGTGCGCCCAGAATCAGGCAGCCGAACTTGACCGCCAGCGCAAATACGATATTTTGGTACACAATGCCGATGCACTTGCGGGAAATGCGGATAGCCTTGGCAATCTTCAGGGGGTCGTCATCCATCAGCACCACATCCGCCGCCTCAATGGCAGCATCGGAGCCCATGGCACCCATGGCAATGCCGATATCCGCACGGCCAAGCACCGGGGCATCGTTGATGCCATCGCCCACGAAAGCCAGCTTGCCCTTGGCTTCGGCAAGCAATGCCTCCACCTGTGCCACCTTGTCACCGGGCAGAAGCTCGGACTTCACCTCATCCACGCCCAGTTCTTCGGCAACGCGCTCCGCAACCGCCTTGGCATCGCCCGTCAGCATGACGCACTTTTCAATGCCCGCCGCCTTGAGCTGCACAATGGCCTCTTTGGAAGTGGGCTTGATGCGGTCGGCAATGACAATGTGTCCGGCATACGCGCCGTCCACCGCCACATGGATGATGGTTCCCACATCGTGGCAGTCATGGTAGGTAATGCCCAGCTTCGTCATCAGCTTGCTGTTGCCTGCGGCAACGGTGTGACCGTCCACCTTGGCTGTGATGCCATGGCCGCCCGTCTCCTCAATGTCAGTGACTCGGCTGCGGTCAATGGGTTTGCCGTAGGCCGCCTGCAAGCTGCGGCTTATGGGATGGGAGGATGCGCACTCCGCATGGGCAGCAAGCTCCAGAAGATGCGCTCTGTCAATGGGATTGTGATGCACATCGCTGACCTCGAACACGCCGTGGGTCAGGGTACCGGTCTTGTCGAACACCACGCACCTGACCTTGGACAGGGTCTCCATATAGTTGGAGCCTTTGACCAGCACACCCTCCCGGGATGCACCGCCCAAACCTGCAAAGAAGCTCAGCGGAATGGAAATCACCAGCGCGCAGGGACAGCTCATGACCAGGAAGGTCAGGGCTCTGTAAATCCACTGCCCCCACAGGGCGGGCTTTCCCAGCGCAATGAAGGAAACCAATGGGGGCAGCACGGCCAGCGCCAGCGCCGCATACACAACCGCGGGAGTATACACCCGGGCAAACTTTGCGATGAACTCCTCGGACTTGGACTTGCGGGAGGAGGCGTTCTCCACCAGCTCCAGAATCTGAGATACGGTGGAATCGCCGAATTCCTTGGTAGTGCGCACCTTGACCAGGCCGGTCATATTGATGCAGCCGCTGATGATTTCGTCACCGGGCGCGCACGCTCTGGGCACGCTCTCGCCGGTGAGGGCGGCAGTATTCAGCGTGGAGCTTCCCTCCACCACGATGCCGTCAATGGGTACCTTCTCACCGGGCTGCACCACAATGACGGTGCCGATTTCCACCTCGTCCGGGTCAACCTGCTCCAAAGCACCCTCCGACTCCACATTGGCATAGTCCGGGCGGATATCCATAAGCTCGGTGATATTGCGGCGGCTCTTTCCCACCGCATAGGACTGGAAGAACTCGCCCACCTGATAGAAGAACATGACGAAGACGGCCTCGTTATAATCGCCGGTGCCCTCGTAGATTGCCAATGCGAAAGCACCGATGGTGGCAACCGCCATGAGGAAGCACTCGTCAAAAGGCCGCCCATTGCGGATGCCCTTGTAGGCCTTCTGCACGATGTCATAGCCGATGACCACATAGCACACAAGGAAAATCACAAACCTGGGAATCTCCGGCACAGGCAGGAAATTGCCCAGCACCAGCAGCACTGCCGCGGCTATGATACGCGAAAGCATTTTCTTCTGTTTCCTGTTCATAAGAAACCTCCAAAATCGGTTCTTTGGGGAATGAGAAGCAGCGGGCTTTCTTCAATTAGCAGAAGACCAAGGCTTCCCCTTGGGGAAGGCAATTTGGCCCGCTTCGCTTCTATGTCAAATCCTCTGTCTATCCTTCCCGAGGAACCGAAAAATTATGGGGGCAGTGACTGCCCCCGGTGCACTTACAGTTCGATTTCGCAGTCGGGCTCAACCTTCTTGCAATTCTTGAGAACCTGAGCCATGACGGCCTTGACATCTGCGCCCTCGGCAAATTCCACGCTCATCTTCTGGGTCATAAAATTGACGGTTGCATTAGACACGCCCTCGGTCTTGCGGGTAGCCTCCTCCATGAGGTTGGCGCAGTTGGCGCAGTCCACTTCGATTTTGTAGGTCTTCTTCATAGTCACGCACTCCTTTATGTTTTAACGATTAAGCAATCGTTTAATTGATAGTTCCATCATACCGCTGTAGCTCCCGTTTGTCAATAGGTTATTTGCAGGAATTTTTCAAAGGCATTTGACACACCGCGCCCCCTCTGCTATGATATAGAAAATCTTTCGGGAGGTGCATCCCATGCCCCATACTCCCCTGCCCCACGACCACGGCACTGTGCTGGAACACGAAGGAAATCTGCCGAAAATTTCGGACTTTGCAGCCGTTGCCGACCTGTTCAAGAAGCTGGACGACAGCAGCCGTCTTCGCATCTTCTGGCTGCTGTGCCACGGCGAGGAATGTGTCATCAATCTGTCCGCCATGATGGAGATGAGCTCCCCGGCGGTTTCCCACCATCTGAAAATCCTGCGCGATGCCGGGCTCATTGAAAGCCGCCGCGAGGGCAAGGAAGTCTACTATAAAGCTGCCTCCACCCCCGCCGTCCAGATGCTGCACATCACCATCGAGAATATCATGCACATTACCTGCCCATAAAAAACCAATCCCAAGTGCCAAGCACTTGGGATTGTTGCGTTTCCCGCCCGGGGCGGGAAATATCGAATACGCCATAAGGCGTATATATCGATTGCGTACAGCGCAAATATCGATTTTGCGAAGCAAAATATCGACGATTCAGGCATCAGTTGTCCGTTGCCATTTGCCACTTGTGGCTTGTATCTTGCAGCTTGCGGCTTACAAATCACAGTCTCTCGCCGGACTTTTCCCAGTCCAGCCGCAGAAGATAAATCGCAAACACCACGCAGCTTAAGCCCCATGTCAATGGGTATGCCCACGAAATCATCCGAAATTCCCGGATGAACTTCAAAATCGTGGTCACATAAATCATGCGGGTAACGCACCAGAAACTAAGCATCACCACCATGGGCACAGTGGACTTGCCGCAGCCGCGGAGGATGCCCGCCGCGCAGTGGGCAAAGGCCAGCAGAGCAAAGAACGGTGTCACCACCCGGGCGTGCACCACGCCGATGGCAATGGACTGTGGGGTATCCACGAACAGGCGCAGAAGCTGGGGGGTATAGACATACATCCCCACGCCCACCAGTGCAGCACTCACTGCGCCCACGGCCGTGCCGAACACCGCGCCTCGCTTTGCACGGCTGAACTTTCCCGCGCCGATATTCTGGCTGACGAATGTGGGCAGGGTCATGCTCATTGCCGTGACAGGCAGGAAAGCGAAGCCCTCAATCTTGCTGTAGGCGCCCTGCCCTGCCATGGCGTAAGCACCGAAGGAATTGATATTCGTCTGCACCACCACATTGCCGAGGGAAATCACCGCATTCTGGATACCCGTGGGCAGACCCTGTCGGAGAATCTGTGCCATCATAGCGCCATTCCAGTGAAGCGCGCGCAAATCCAGCCGGGTATCTTCGTTTTTATCCCGGGTCATGCGCACCACGCACAGCACCACACTCAGTCCCTGTGCCAGAACCGTAGCCACCGCCGCACCGGCCACGCCCCAATGAAGCCCCGCCACGAACAGCAAATCCAGCGCCACATTGCTAAGGCTCGAAATAATCAGATAGTACAACGGATGAACGGAATCGCCCAATGCCTGCATCATGGCCATGCACAGGTTGTACATGACCACCGTGGACACACCGCCGAAGTAGATGCGAAAATACAGAAGACTGTAGGGCAGCACCGTGTCGGGTGTCTTCATCCACACCAGCATCCTCGGCACGAGGATAAGCCCCAGCGCCGTGGCCGTGGCCGATGCCAAAATGCCAAACAGGAACACACTGTGGATGGACTCCCGCAGGTCTTCCCGACTGCGTGCGCCGAAGTAGCGGGCGACCACCACACCGCCGCCGGTGCCGATGCCGCCGAAGAATCCGATGATTAAAAATGTCAGATTGCCCCCGGAGCTGACAGCCGCAAAAGCATCGTTGGTGGCGAAATTGCCGATGACCCAGGCATCTGCCATATTATAAAACTGCTGCAGCACCTGCCCCAGAAAGATGGGCAGGGCAAAACGCAAAATTGCTCCGGCTATGGAGCCCTCCGTCAGGGAGCGGTTTCGGCTGAGTTCGTCCAAATATAACACGACCTTTAATGAATCTTTGCTGATTATACTCCACCGCCCCTTTTTCGTCAATGCGGTAAACGGACAGAAATGTCCCTCCCGGATGTCCCGAGGCAGCACTTTTTCCGAGAAGTATGTTCTTTTCGAAACCGATTTACGAAAACTACGAAAACGATTAAGTATCTGTGCCCCAACCCTTGCTTTTTTATATGGCAGATGGTAGAATAACAAAAAACAAGCGGGAGCGTGTATTTATGGCAATTCAGGAATCCGGCGAAATGTACTTGGAGACCATCCTCATTCTGTCTAAGGCACAGGGCATGGTTCGCTCCATGGATGTTGCCGCCTACATGAATTTCTCCAAGCCCAGCATCAGCCGTGCCGTCAGCATTCTGAAAAAGGACGGCTATGTGAATATGGACAGGGACGGTGCACTCACCCTGACGGAAGCAGGCCGCGCCATTGCCGAGAGCATCTACGCACGCCATGTGATGCTCACCGATTTTCTGACCGCCCTCGGTGTTGACCCCAAGGTTGCCGCCGAAGATGCCTGCAAGATGGAGCACGACATCAGCGACGAAACCTTTGAGGCTCTGAAGCGCCATGCAGCTTCCATTTGATACACAAACAACAGAAGCACTTCGCCTTCTCTGGGACTATATGCAGCTGCATGAGACCCCGGAGAAGGCTTCCTGCATTGTGGGTCTGGGGTGCTACAACACCGATATCGCCAAGCACGCCGCCGCGCTGTACTTTGACGGGTTCGCCCCGAAAATCCTGTTCTCCGGCGGTCTGGGGCGCAACACAAAATCCATGTGGTGTGATTCCGAAGCGCAGCGCTTTGCGCAGCTGGCTCTGAGCCTCGGTGTGCCCCCACAGGACATTTTGCTGGAAGATAAGTCCGCCAACACTGCCGAGAATATTCTCTTTTCCAAAGCGCTGCTGGCCGCCCACGGCATAGAGGGAAATCTTCTGGTCATCCACAAGCCCTATATGCAGCGGCGGGTGAAAGCCGCATGGGGCGTGTACTGGCCGGGCTGTCGTATCACCCTGACGAGCTACCCGCAGACTATGGCAGAATATTTTGCCCACCCCGGCGGCACGAATCACAGCCCTGCCTTCACCGCCAATATGATTGTGGGGGACTTCCAGCGGATTCTCATTTATCCCGAGAAAGGCTATCAGCTCCCCCAGGAAGTCCCGGAGGATGTGATGAAAGCCTATGAATACCTGGTAAGCCGGGGTTTTACGGAGCAGATAATTCATTAAACTGCAAGCAGCAACTGACTGCTGATGCCTGATGACTAAAGAATCCCCACGGATTACTCCGTGGGGATTCTCGTGTTAATCAGTATGCAACGCCCCAGTAAATCATCTTGCTTGCGGGTTTGCCGCAGCAGACGCAGGTTTCACCCAAATGCTCCTGCTTGAAGGGGATGCAGCGGGAGGACATTCCGGCCACTTCCTTCATCTTCATCTCGCATTCCACATCGCCGCACCACATGGACTTGATGAAACCGCCGTTGGTCTCCTGCAGAGCCTTGGCCTCCTCCAGCGTATGTGCCTCGTAGATATGCTCATCCAGATTCTTCTTGGCGCGCTCAAACATACCCTGATGCACCAGCTCCAGCTGCTCGGCAACGGCCTTCTCCAAATCCTCCAGCTTCACCACGACCTTCTCGCGGTCGGTACGACGAACCAGAACACACTCGCCGTTCTCGATATCCCGGGGGCCGCACTCCACGCGCAGAGGCACACCCTTCATCTCGTACTCGGCGCACTTCCATCCCATGGAGTTGTCAGAGTCATCCACCTTCACCCGGAAACCGGCGTTCACAAGACGGCTGCGCAGAGCCTCGGCATTTTCCAGAACGCCGGGCTTATGCTGGGCAACGGGCAGGACAACCACCTGAATGGGCGCCACCTTGGGAGGCAACACCAGACCGTTGTTGTCGCCGTGGGTCATAATGATGCCGCCAATCAGACGGGTGGACACGCCCCAGGAGGTCTGGTGGGGGTTGACCTTCTGATTGTTCTTGTCGGTAAACTCAATGCCGAAAGCCTTGGCAAAGCCATCCCCGAAGTAATGGGAGGTACCTGCCTGCAGCGCCTTGCGGTCGTGCATCATGCACTCGATGGTATAGGTGGCCTCGGCGCCGTTGAACTTCTCCTTATCGGTCTTCTGACCGCGGGTCACGGGCATTGCCAGCACATTTTCGCAGAAGTCGGCATAGATATTCAGCATCTGCTCGGTGAAGGCGCGGGCCTCCTCGGCAGTTGCGTGCATGGTATGACCCTCCTGCCACAGGAATTCTCTGTGACGCAGGAACGGACGGCTGGTCTTCTCCCAGCGCAGGACGCTGCACCACTGGTTATACTTCAGGGGCAGGTCGCGGTGGGACTGGATAACCTGAGCAAAATGCTCGCAGAACAGAGTCTCGGAGGTGGGACGGATGCAGTAGCGCTCCTCTAATTTTTCACTGCCGCCATGGGTAACCCATGCACACTCGGGGGCGAAGCCCTCCACATGATCCTTCTCCTTCTGCAGTAAGCTCTCGGGAATCAGCATGGGCATGTAGACATTTTCAACACCCACCTGCTTAAAGGAAGCATCCATAATGCGCTGGATGTTCTCCCAAATTGCATAGCCATAAGGACGATAGATGAAAACGC
>JAZRVX010000232.1:0-1786 GCA_045599455.1 Faecousia sp.
CAGAACTTGAGCGCAAGGAGCTGGCCGACCTGCTGACGGAAATGATAACCGAAGGCACCTTCCGTCTTTGCGACAAGCCGGAGCTGTATGATGCCGCAATCGGCTTCTACGGCAAGTGGATAGAGGAGAAAAAGGAAGCTCAGGAACGAAGGGACAGGCTGGCCGAGGAGGCACGCAGAAAAGCGGAGGAGGCCAAAGAAGTGAAGGTGAGCATAAAGTTGAAAAGCCTCCATCCGGAAATGTCCCGCGCCATCGGCGCGGAGCACGTCTGCTTCGATACCGTAAAGCGTCTAGGGATAAAAGAGTTCCTCGAAGGATGCGGCTGGAGCAGGGAGAAGGTGGACACTGCGCTTGTCCAGATAATCGCCCGTGCGATATACCCGTACTCGGAATACAGGACTGTCAGATACCTTCGCGAGAACTCCGCCGTATGCGAGATGTTCGGCCTCGATCCGGAAAGGATAACAAAAGATACGCTATACAAGAGCGCCCACGACCTTTGGAAAGTGCACAAGAACATGGAGAACTTCCTTCACAGGCGCGTGTGCAGCATGTTCGACATTGACGAGAGCATCCTGCTCTTCGACCTTACGAACACCTACTTCGAGGGCAGGATGGAAGACTCGGAGCTCTGCCGCCGGGGCCGCAGCAAGGAGAAGAGGGACGACTGCAAGATAGTCGTTCTGGCAGCCGTGGTGAACAGGGAAGGCCTTCTTGTGAGGACGGAAATCTTCGAAGGCAACCGCCAGGACGTCACCACGCTCGAGGATGTGATCGGCTCGCTGGAAAAGGACATGCCGGAAGGCAGCCGCCATCTCATAGTGATGGATGCCGGGTTCTCCAGCAGCGCCAATCTCCAGTGGCTGCGGGACAACGGCTATGACTTCATCACGGTGATGCGTTCATCCGGCGCGAAGTACACGGCAGAGGGTCCCATAAGGACGGTGACGGACAACAAGGACCAGCAGATACGTCTCCAGATGGCGAAGGTGGATGGAATCGGGGACACCGTCCTGCTTGTTGACAGCGATGCCAAGACGGCCAAGGAAAGGAGCATGTACGAACTTTTCATCGGCCGTTACGAGACCGGTCTGAAAAAGATACAGGCCGGCATCGAAGGAAAGGGCACGAAGAAACGCGACAAGGTCCAGAACCGTCTGGGACGTCTGAACTCCAGGTTCCCGGGAGTCGGGAAAAACTACGGCATCAACTTCACATACAATGAAAAGGACGTGGCGACATCAATGACCTGGACGAGAAACGCAGAAGCGGATGAAGAAACGCGCAGGATGCATGGCAAATATCTTCTGCAGACCTCACTCGATGAAAAAGACGAAGAGAACATCTGGAAGTTCTATAACGTGATCCGTACGGTGGAGGAGACCTTCAAGACCTTGAAGTCGGATCTGGACATGCGTCCCGTTTACCATAAGACAGACGATGCGACGAAGGCCCATCTCAACCTCGCCGTCCTTGCGTACTGGGTGGTCTCCACCACAAAGTACCGTCTCAGGCAGAAGGGAATCAAGGTGCGCTGGGAAGAGCTCCTGAGAATAATGAGCACACAACAGAGAGTGACTATGGTCGCCCAGCAGGCAAACGGTCACATCCTCAAAGTCCGCCGCAGCACCACGCCCGAGGCCAGACTGGCCGAAATCCAGACGGCACTGGGCATCCCCGCCCTCCCGGTCTGCTCGATAAAATCCGTGTGGCTCCGGGAACGACCTCCCGAAAAAGACCCACCCTCAAAATCAGGAGGTTAGCACGCCATTAGCTGCAATGTGGG
>JAZRVX010000233.1:0-4262 GCA_045599455.1 Faecousia sp.
TCGTTCAGGCGCTCCATGGTCAGGCGGCCGTCTTCCAGAGCGGCTTTGACAAAGCCGATGTCCTCTTCCACATCGTTGGCAAACAGGAACATATCACAGCCGGCGGCGATGGCACCGGGCACGGCATCGCTGCGCTTGCTCATGGCGGTCATGCCCACCATGTGGGAAGCATCGGTGATGAGGATGCCGTTGAAGCCCATGTCCTTACGGACGAGGTCGGTCAGCAGCTCGGGAGCCAGGGTGGCGGGCATAATCTTGTCTTCGGCAATGCCGGGGCAGAGCTTGCGGCTCATGGCGGGCAGGGCAATGTGGCCGACCATGATGGCCTCCAGACCCTCGTCAATCAGGGTGCGGTAGACCTTACCGAAGTTGGCTTCCCACTCGTCAACCTCCATGGTGTTGACACCCAGAGCCAGATGCTGATCCAGCTCCTCCACGCCGTCACCGGGGAAGTGTTTGGCGGTTGCGGCCATGTTGGGGTTGGCATCCTTGATGCCCTTGATGTAGGCGCGGGCGTTGGCCAGAACCTTGTCGGCATCGGAGGAGAAAGCGCGGGTATTGACGATGGTGTTGCGCCAGTTCTTGTAGATATCCACGATGGGGTTGAACATCCAGTTGCAGCCGATGGCGGAGGCCTCACGGCCGGCAACCAAGCCTAAGTGGTAGGCGTTCTCGGTGCCGTCGCCTGCGCCGCACTCGGCAGCGGTGGCCACGAAGGTGCCGTTGGGCAGGCATCCGTTGCCGCCGTCATCACAGTTGGCGGCAATCAGCAGAGGAATTTTGCTCAGCTTCTGATAGGTGGTGTTCTGGTTGTAGACAGTGGCCATATCGCCGCCCTGCCAGCGCAGACCGCCCTGATGGCTCTGTGCCAGAGCAGCTTTGATTTGCTCCTCGTTGACACCGGGGACAGCCTTCAAAATGACGAAGAGCTGGCCGATTTTTTCATCCAGTGTCATACCGGCGAAGGTGTCCTCCACCCACTTGACCTGCTCGTCGCTGAGGTAGAAAGGCTTTGCTTTCATGTTAATCATGTGTAATTCCTCCCTGTTTTTATTGAAAGTGCAGTGATTTCTTGGCAAAATATGCTCGGATATAGTTAACATTACCATATTTTGCCGGAAAAGTAAAGAGGAATCGGGGGCATACTGAAAAAAACAGGCCGTGGGAAGATTTTGAACCTGTTTTTTGGTTTTCGGTTGACGAAGCATCCCTGCTCAGTGTATAATGACAGAGAATTTTGCGAAAAAGGGGGCGGAAATTTTGGCAAGAAAAAGAGTGGCTGTGGGATTCGGCATCTGCGCAGCGGCGCTGGCACTGGCAGTGGTGATGCTGTGCGTCTTCTGCCGGAATGCAAGCCCGTTGGTTTTCGGCGGGACGAGGAAGGCGACCCGTCAAGTTAGCAAGCTGCTGTCCGATGTAAATACAGCGGATGTGGAGGTGCTTACCTCCTATTTCCCGGAGGATACGGATTTGGAGCGGATGTATTCGCTGAATAATCCCGTTGCCGATGCGCTGACGCGCGAGGTCTGGAAGAGTCTGAGCTTTGAAATCGAGCGTGAAGCGTATGGTGCGGATTCTGCGCTGGCGGTGGATGTGAAGCTGCGGGCTATGGATGCGGGAAAGACGCTGGAAAAGGCCAAGGAAAAGGTTCGCCCCCTGGTCAGCGAGAAGGTCAAAAAGGCCGAGAGCCTGGATGCCATCTTCGATGCGGATAATCAGTATAAAGAAGAATTTTTGAATGCAGTGCTTCTGGAAGCACTGGATGATGCCCTGAAAAATCCCGAGATGCGGGAGCAGACCATCACCGTCTATGTCCGTAAGGAAAGCGGCAGATGGGAGATTTTGCCGGAGGACAGCTTTATCAATGTCCTGTCCGGCTGGATGAAAGAGTGAAATCCATGGAGCACAAGTACTACCGCCCTTCCCACACCGAGCAGTCCGGTGCCAAGTTCATAGCAGTGGCACTGTGCGCCGTGGTGACGGTGCTGCTTCTGGCGCGCCTGCTCACCACTGTGGGACGACCTGTGGGTGTCGGCGTGGGGGTGAAGACAGCCACGGCGGACAGCTACCGCATGGCGCTGTCGAACCGTCTGGGGCTTGCGCTGGATGGTATGGTCACCACCAAGAAGTCCTACTGGATTGCCGAGGATGCGCTGGTTGCCCCCAAGCCCGACCCTCTGAATTTCGGCTCCACCCGGGATGTGCAGGAGCTGAAAAGTGTCATGCGCCGTGCCTCCGACCTCATGGGCGGTCAGGAGTTTTTCTTTGACCCCGAGACGGAGTTCTTTGCCGACTATCCCGTGGAATACTACCGGGATGATACCATCGTTTCCTTCACATGGAAGCAGGATATAGGCCACAGTGCCTATACCATCACCGAGATAAAGGTGGGGCACCCTTCCCAGTTCCGCCGTTTCCTGTCCGGCGGTGACTTCGGCTCCGGCAAGCTCTTTACCACCTCTGAGATGGCGCAGTCCGTCAACGCGGTGGTGGCTACCTCCGCCGACTATTATAACTACCGTCCTGCGGGGGTTACCATCTACAAAGGCCAGCTGCGCAAGAATACCGAGGGTATGTCCGATATCTGCTTCATTGATGACAAGGGCGACCTGCTCATGGAGCGGGATATGAAGTACGCCACAGACGAGCAGATTCTGGACTATATTGCCGAGCACAATGTAAATTTTAGCCTTGCATTCGGCCCCATCATCATTGAAAACGGGAAACTGTGCGTGCCGGATAAGTATTATTTCGGAGAAATCAATGAGAACTACGCCCGGGCGGGCATTGCCCAGCTTGGTGAGCTTCACTATGTCATTATGAATGCCAACGAGGAGCATGGCGCTTGGTACTGGCCCACGGTCAAGGAATTTGCCGAGGTGATGATGACCACGGGCTGTGACCGGGCATATATGCTGGACGGCGGTCAGACGGCCACCACGGTGGTCAATGGCCGGGTGATTAACCATGTCAGCTACGGCAGCGAGAGAAAAATCAGCGATATTATCTACTTTGCTACGGCAATTCCCGACGGAGGTTAAGCTTTGGATCGTGTATTTTTGATTTTCAGCGGCACCTTCCTCTACTGGAATTCGCTGATTCTGGCGCTTTCCGCAGCGGCAGGTATCTGCTGTTTTGCGGCGCTGAGCCTGGTCTGGGATGAAAAGCCTCTGACCATCGCTCTGTATATCCCCTGTGCGTTGGTGCTGTCGCTGGTGCTGGGGCGCTTTGTCCACTGGTACACGCTGCCCAATCAGTACCGCGGGCTGGGAGCAGCCTTTGGGGATTTGTCCGTGGGCGGCTATGCCCTGATGGGTGTTGTGGCAGCCTGCCTGATTTTGGCAATTCTTTTTCGGGTGCTCCGCCTTACGGAGAATCTTCCCCGCTTTCTGGACTGCCTGAGTGTCGCCGGGTGCGGTGCCATCGCTCTGGGGCGGCTTTCCTACTTTTTCAGCTCCCTGGACAGGGGCAGCATCGTGAGCATCACGAAGCTGCCGGTAGCCTATCCCGTGGTCAATGCGGTGTCCGGTGTCACGGAGTACCGCTTTGCAACATTCCTGTTTCAGGCGGCGGCGCTGGCGGTGCTCTTTGTCTGCCTGCTGCGGCTGAATCTCAAGAATTGCCGGGTGCACCATATCCCCGATGGGGATGTGACGCTGGTTTTTGCCCTGTGCTACTGCGCACTGGCGGTGGTTCTGGATTCCACCCGCTATGATTCTCTGTACCTGCGTAGCAACGGCTTCGTCAGCGCGGTGCAGATTCTGAGTGCGGTGACGGTGGCGGCGGTGGCAGTATGCTACAGCGTGCGGCTGGTCAGAGCCGCAGGGTTGAAGAAATGGTATGCCCTCGTCTGGGGACTTGTCTTCACCATGATGGGCGGCGCGGGATTTATGGAGTACTATGTCCAGCGCCACGGCAGGGAAGCACTGTTTTCCTATATTGTCATGTCGGTGTGCCTTGCGGATTTCGTCATGCTGACACTGCTGCTTCGCCGGTGGACACTGGATGCCGAGAGACGCTCGGCAGAAGCGGACGAAGAAGCAGGGGAATAACGCGATAAAAAATTTGGCGGGTTTTGAAAAAACCTATTGACATTTTTCTGAAAGCGTTATATAATACACAAGCTGTCCGAATACGGATGGCGTATGCTGCTATAGCTCAGCCGGTAGAGCGCATCCTTGGTAAGGATGAGGTCGCCAGTTCAAATCTGGCTAGCAGCTCCATGAAAGTTCTTAGTTTTTACCGAAATGGTTGAAACTAAG
>JAZRVX010000234.1:0-1091 GCA_045599455.1 Faecousia sp.
CCGTACACCGTACAGTACGTACAGCACTTTTCAATCTTGATCTATACAAAGGAGCAGCGTTATGAAAGCACAATACGGAATCTTACGATTCGCCAAATATAAAGGCCCGGAGATCGGGCACATCGAAGCCCACAATGAGCGTACGAAGGAAAAATACGCCAGCAATCCCGATGTAGACACCAGCAGGAGCAAGTACAACTTCCATCTGATCGCGCCGCAGAGAAAGTACCGCGCCGAAGCCGAAAAGCAGATCGCAGAGGCGGGTTGCCGGACGCGCTCGGACAGCGTTCGGGTGGTGGAAGCTCTGGTGACTGCCAGCCCGGAGTTCTTCAAGGGGAAGAAACGGGCGGAGATCAAGGAATATTTTGAGTATGCTTTGGACTTCATCAAGGCACATCAGAATGAAAAAACGATCATATCTGCCGTGGTGCATATGGACGAGAAAACGCCCCATATGCACCTTTGCTTTGTCCCGCTGACCGAGGACGGGCGGCTATCGGCAAAGGATATCGTCGGGAACAAGAAGAAACTGACCTGGTGGCAGGATGAGTTCTGGAAACACATGGTCAAAAAGTATCCGGCACTGGAACGCGGCGAGAGTGCCAGCGAGACCGGTCGGCAGCACATCCCGCCGAGGCTTTACAAGGAAGCGGTGCATTTGAGCCGCATGAAGGAGCAAATGCTCCAAATTCTTGCCGACACCAATCCCTTCAATAAGAAAGCGAAGACCGAGGAACTGGACGAGCTTTTAGGAAGCTATGTCCCTGCGGCAGAGGCTCTGCGGACGAAGCTGAAGAAATATGACCGGCTTTATAGGGAACTGACCGTGGAAAATGCGGAGTTGGAAAAGAAGCTGGAGATTGCGGATAACCGACGCAGGGAGAAAATCTCCAAGCAGGTGAAATACGCGGGCATGGAGCAGGAGCTCCGCGACCTTCACGCGCTGGTGGACAGCATCCCGCCGGAGATCGTGGAGGCATACAGCAGAACGGAACGAGGGCGAAAGGAGAACATGATTGAGTAAATACTTTGATGATCCCAAGTACAATGCCGCCTTCGACCGCTGTGTGGATGTCATGGCAAAGATGATG
>JAZRVX010000235.1:0-1573 GCA_045599455.1 Faecousia sp.
AACGGATTCCCACGACCAGTGTGCGCACTGGTCTCGGAATGACCGTCTATTTTAGCGCTTCCTTAATTAGCAAAAGAATCCTTTATCCCACATTACGGAGGAAACCCCCATGCGAATGAGAAAAATGAAGAACTTAGAGCCGAGAATGGAGCGCTGTGCCGCCTACCGTATCGCCGAACCTGCCGAGAAGAAGGGCGCATGGCGCGGCCTGAAACCCGATGCATCCGCCCTGTGGGTGGAGGTTGGCTGCGGCAAGGGCAAATTCACCGTGGAGACCGCGCAGGCCAACCCTGATGTGCTGATGATTGCCGTGGAGCGATGCCGGGAAGCCATGGTGGTTGCCATGGAGAAAGCGCAGAGCATGGGGCTTACCAATGTGTTCTTCATCGACATGGATGTTGCAAATATCGAGGATATTTTTGCCCCCGAGGAGATTGACCGTCTATTCATCAATTTCCCCGACCCGTGGCCGCGGAAGAAGAATGCCAAGCGCCGCCTGACCCACAGGGGCTTCCTGGATAAATACTGCCGGGTTGTAAAACAGGGTGGACAGTTCCATTTTAAGACGGATAATGCGCCACTCTTTGAGTTTAGCGTTGAGGAGTTTGCCGCCTGCGGTCTGGAGGTTAAAAATCTGACGCGGAACCTCCATGAGCACGGCGTTGTCGGCATTATGACGGGGTATGAAGAGAAGTTCCACGCCCTCGGCACGCCCATTAACCGTTGCGAGGTGGTTTGCAAGCCCTTTGTGCTGCCCCCCGAGGAGAAGAAAGCTTCGGAGGCCGAGGCATGACCTATTTCGTGGATTCTTGCGATGTAGCGGTCATCGGTGCCGGTCACGCCGGTATTGAAGCGGCGCTGGCATCCGCCCGCATGGGGCTCTCCACGGTGCTTTTTACCATCAATTTGGATGCCGTGGGGAATATGCCCTGCAATCCCGCCATCGGCGGCACGGGCAAGGGACACCTTGTGCGGGAGCTGGATGCGCTGGGCGGCGAGATGGGCGCGGCAGCGGACGCGTGCTGCATCCAGTATCGGATGCTCAATCGGGGCAAGGGACCCGCTGTGCACTCCCTGCGGGCGCAGGCTGACCGCCGCCGCTATCAGGAGTACATGAAGCACACCATTGAGTTAACTCCCAATCTGGAGCTTAAGCAGGCTCAGATTACCCGCATTCTGGTGGAGAACGGGGTGGTCACCGGTGTGCAGACTCAGCTTGGGGCGGTGTACGGTGCCAAGGCTGTGGTCATCGCCACAGGCACTTACCTTGACAGCGACATCATCATCGGTGAAAATGTCATCCCCTCCGGCCCCGATGGCATGCACCCAAGTGTGGGTCTTGCCGATAACCTCAAGGAGCTGGGGCTTTCCCTTCGCCGTTTCAAGACCGGAACGCCCCCCCGAGTCAACCGCCGCTCCATCGACTTTTCCCAAATGGAGCTTCAGCCCGGGGATGATGTGGCCGTTCCCTTTTCCTACCGAACTCAAAACGGTGTGAATAACTCTGCCGTCTGTTATCTCACTTATACCAACGAGGAAACCCACCGCATTATTCGTCAGAACCTGCACCGCA
>JAZRVX010000236.1:0-4080 GCA_045599455.1 Faecousia sp.
CGGTATCATCGAGAAATGCTATGACAGCATCGGTGATACGGAATACAGCAAGCTTTCTCTCGGCCAGCTTTCCGATGTGTACGATGCCTACCGTGCTATCCTGAAAAGAATCCAGACGGCTAATCAGGCGTTCCGTGATTCCAAGGGGGAGGCAATCAGCCAGAAAGTACAGCGCCTTACTAAAGAGCTGGACGCCCGGAAGAAGCACGGCATGATTACGAGCAAGGCCATGCAGGGTGTGGAACAATTCTTCTGGAACAACGAGAAGCCCGAGTATGCTTTCCGCCGCATGGGCAGTGAGGTCCTTTCCGACCTTTTCCACAATCTTCGCAGCGGTGAGGATGTGTGGTATCGGGATGTTGCGGCGGCGCATACATACTTTGTTGACCGTGCGGCGCAGTACGGCTACGACACATGGGACTTTGAAAAGCTCTATGACTTCGAGAGCACGGACGGGCGAAAGTTCAAATTGAATCTTGATGAAGTTATGAGCCTGTATGCCTACAGCTTCCGTGAACAGGCATTTGACCACCTGCAGAAGGGTGGTATCGTTCTGGACGAGAACACCGAGCGCACGGTAAAAGACCGCCTCGGTGTGAAGCACTCGGCCATCTATAATGACACCAACGCTTACAACCTTTCCCCCGATACCATCCTGCATTTGGGTGACAATCTGACCCGAGAGCAGAGAATGTTTGCACATGATATGCAGAAATATCTATCCGAGGTCATGGGCGAGAAGGGTAACGAAGTCAGCCTCCGGATGTACGACATTCGGCTTTTCAAAGAGCAATACTACTGGCCCCTGAAATCCAGCCGGAAATACAGCGAGAGAGCCAAGGAAGCCGCCCAGAACCCCGGGAACAAAATCAAGAATGCGGGCTTCACCAAGTCCACCGTGAAGCATGCAAACAATCCTGTGGAGCTTAGCGGATTCATGCAGACATGGGCAGAGCATGTGAATCAGATGTCCATGTATCATGCTTTCACACTGCCCATGGAGGATTTCTACCGTGTGTATAACTGGCACAGCGGGTTCGGTGACGAGCAGGAAAAGAGCGTTAGCATCCAAAGCATGATGGAGGAAGCCTACGGCAAGGGTGCTGTGCGGTATGTGGATGAATTCCTGAAAGACCTGAACGGCGGTCTGCGCAGTGACCCCCGGGAAACGGTGGGTAAAGCCATGCTTTCCAAGTTCAAGAAAGCTGCTGTATTTGCTTCGCTCTCGGTGACTATCCAGCAGCCCAGTGCCATCGGGCGAGCATTCTCGGTTATCAGTCCGGCTTACTTCGTGGGCAGGAAGGTTGAGAATGTGGGGCAGAGCTGGGAACAGTGCAAGAAGTATGCGCCCGTTGCCGGCATCAAGGAAATGGGACGGTTTGAAATGGATATGGGTCGGTCTACGGTGGACTACCTCACGGCCAGAAAGTACACCGGCATTCGGGAGAATGTGACGGCGTTCTTCACCGACAGCGGCAGACGGGATGAAATCATCGGGCTTGCACCTGAAATGGCTGACCGAATTACATGGACGGCCATTTGGGAAGCGGCAAAACGGCAGACGGCATCCAGAAACCCCGGCCTGAAAGGGGAAGCATTGCTCAAGAAATCCGGCGAACTTTTCACCGAGTGCATCACAAAGACACAGGTTTATGACAGTGTTTTTTCCAGAAGCTCCAATATGCGCAGTAAGTCCGGCATGATGCAGATGGCAACAGCTTTCATGGCAGAGCCCACGACCTCTATCAATATGGTGGAGGATGCTTTCCGCCAGTGGAAGCAGGGCAACCGCGGCAAGGCTGCAAAAACGATGGGAAGTGTTATGACCTCCATTGTGCTGAACACCCTGCTTGTCAGCTTCATCTATGCGGCCAGAGACAGCGACGAGAATAAAACCTTCTGGGAAAAGTATCTGGGCAAGGTTGCCGGAGAAATGATTGAGAGTGCAAATGCCATAACCTATATTCCCTATGCTAAAGATGTATGGAGTCTTTTCCAAGGGTATGATGTGGAGCGCTCCGACATGAGCCTGTGGGCGGATGCGGCAAAGGCTGTGCAGAAGACGGTGAAAGCGGCGGCCAAGTACAACCCGGATGCCTCCGAGGAGGAAATGCAGGAATGGTTAGCATCCATGAAAAATGCCGGGTGGGCTTCACTGGATGCGGTCAGCTCTCTTTTCGGCATTCCGGAAAAGAATCTGCGTCGGGATATTATGGCGGCTGTGAATATGTTCAAGCCCGGTAATTGGGCGGATTCCAGCGAGCAGACCATGTGGAATGCAATCCTGGAGGAAGTTGTCAGCGGCATTCCAATCCTCAATCAGATTGCGGGAGACAGCAAGGGCAAAAAGCTTTACGATGCCTACACATCCGGGGATAAGGCCTACATCACCCGCATGGAGAAACAGTATTCCGGCAAGCAGAGCCTTGATACTGCGCTGCGTAAATGCCTGCGGGATTATGACCCGAGAATCCGCAGGGCAGCGGAGGCAAATATCAACGGCAACAGTCAGGAGAGAATCCGCATTGCAAAGCAGATTATCGCAGAGGGACATTTCTCACATGATATTGTCCTCGGTGCCATCAATGCGGAGGTAACCGCCCTTAGCTTAACATCCAAGGAATACAGCTTGAAAGCACAGAGCCTTTATACTACGAGCGACTATGTGGACGCACTGTGCAAGGGAATCGGCTCTGCGCCTGAAATCCGCAATGAGATTGTCCGTGTGGCCGTTGCCAACGGCAAGACCAAGGAGGAGGCGGAAAGCTCCCTCACATCCTCGGCAAGGAACACTATCCGTGAAATGGTGCTTGACGGAGAAATCGCAGATGATAAAGCGGTCGGGGCTCTGGTCACACTCGGTGTCTACGATAAGGATAAAGCGGAAGAGTATATTGTTAAGCTGGCTATCCGTCGGGAGCTGGGCGACGAGGTTTCTTGGACGGATGCACAGGCCAGATACTTCAAGCAGACGGCAGAACCGGCCGGAATCAGCATGGAAGTATTTTACAGCTATCTTGATATGGTGAATCATGTGACCGGCTGGGACAAGGACAACAACGGCAAGGCAGACCGATACAGCAAGTACGACCAGACGGCTATGCTGATTGATTCCTTACCGCTGACGGATGCTCAGAAGAATATGCTTTTCCTCCGCACTGTGAATGCCAAGTATGTATGGAGAACACCTTGGTATAAGAGAGGATTCAAACCGTAAAGGAATCGTCAGGGGGTGGGACCCATCTGCCCCCTGACTGATGTATACTAGATAAAAAGGAGGAGTGAAATGTACCAATATACACGGCATAATGCTGCGGATGAATGCCGCGGTAATCACATATCTGTTGTTAGGGATTCTGCTGTGTGGGTAGATGGGCCCCACGCTGTTCCTGCCGGACAGGTTGATTTCTCCCGAATTGCCGTTACATTCGGCGAGGGATGGGACGGAATGGCCTGCTTTGCGCAGTTCTGGCAGAACGGAATGAAAGCTCCTGTTGATGTGAATGTGCAGGACGGTGTGTGCATTGTGCCTGCAACATTGAAACCGGGTAAGGCATATATCAGCTTTTTCGGCTATCCCAAGGATGGGGAAACGAAGATTGCCGCAACATGCAGACTGGAATTCTTTATGAGCAAGGGTAAGGAAAGCGGTTCTCCTGCAATCCCCCCGACACCTGATGCACAGCATAAGCTTATGAAGGAGTACAGCAACAAGCTCTCCATGGCATTGGAACAGGCGGGAACTATCCTTGACGATAAACTCAGAGACGGTACCAATATCCTTGATGCGGCACTTGAAAAATCAAATATCTCTTTGTACGAGCTTTTCTTAAAAGGAAAGGCGCTGATTGAAAAAAGCATTCCCAAGAAAGGAATTGATTATTTCGACGGAGCGAAGGGAGACAAGGGAGACAAGGGCGATAAGGGTGATAAAGGCGACAGAGGTGAAAAGGGCGCAGATGGTACGATGACCTTTGAAGACTTAACCCCTGAACAGAAAGAAACACTTAAAGGGGATAAAGGTGATAAGGGAGACAGGGGAGAGCAAGGAGACAAGGGTGATACCGGCGAGAAAGGAGA
>JAZRVX010000237.1:0-2410 GCA_045599455.1 Faecousia sp.
AGACGGACAGGTTCGGGAGCGGTGAGCGCGCTGCCGTCCGCATTGGGTTCCTCAAAAGAAACGCGGCAGTAGTCCTCCGCTGCGCTCTGCGCCTGCGCGATCAGCCCTTCCAGATACTCGTCCTCCTCATCGTGCTGGATGCGCAGATGAGTTTTCACCTCATCCAGGGTTACGATCATTCATCCTCACCATCCGGGGCATCCGCGACCATGAGACCGGCCGTTTTCAGCTTGGCGAGGAGCGCGTTGAAGTCGTCCTTCAGCGTGGCAATGGTGGAAGCCGTGCTGTCCGCCTGATTCGCCGCGGGCGTGACCTCATCGGGATAAGCGGGAACATACAGCTTCCCGTCGCTGCCGATCTTCGCGGGCACCGTATCGGTCTCAGCCTTTGCGGCGGCTTTCACGCAGCCGAGCGTATTCTCGGTAGCGGCTGCCAGCTGTTCCGCGTCGGCGAGGCCGCTGACTTCCGCGCCTTCCAGGATCGTCAGCTTGCCGCCGATGACCCATTCCGCGCCGCCGTGAGCGGCATAGTTTTTGGTATTGTAGGTATCAGACATATGAACCTCCTGTGGTAAATGTTGTGCAGAATTTGATGTTGAACTTAGCGTCAATCCGTGCTATAATAAGCTTGGCGAAAGGAGCGTGAACACGATGCCGAACATCAAGCCTATTTCTGAACTCAGGAACTACTCCACGCTGTTGGAAACGGTAACCCCCGGCGAGCCGATCTATCTCACCCGCAACGGTCATGGCGCATATGCGTTGACAGATATTGCGGATCAGGAAGACTATATCCAGACTAAAGCAGCCCTTAAATTCATGTGTGAAATGAATAAAGGGATGAAAGCCGGAGAAGAAAACGGATGGCTTACGGCGGATGAAGTCAGAGCGCGTCTGAAGGAGCGTCGTCATGCAATATAATCTGAACTATTCTCCCGCGTTTCTGGAGGACTTGTATCAGATCGGGGATTACATTGAAACGCAGTTTCAGAATCCCGCCGCCGCTGACCGCATCACAACCGGCATCATGGATGCTACGGATGTCCTGGCAGAGTTCCCGGAAACGGGAGCGAAGGTATTCCTTCCCGGTGGTCTGGACAGCGGGTATCGGTTTGTCGTGTTTGAGGATTATCTGGCAATCTATCAGATCCGATTTCAGGAAGTGTATATTGCCAGAGCAATCAACAAAAGACAGGATTACATGCGCGTTTTGTTTCCATGGCTTTTGCGGGAAGCAGACCGCGATGAGAATTGAATAGGATCGGCTGACGAGCGGACTGTCGTTATATGGCAGTCCGCTCGTTGTCGTTTGAGGATCAGGCGGCCTTCATCTTGAGGACCTTGACCGCTTCGGGAAGGATCAGACGACCGTCCAGGCGTTCCGTGAGCTTGAAGCCTACCTGGTCAGTCATGGCGTACAGCTCATTGAGACGCTGGAGGGTGCGGCCTTCCCGGTCGGCCAGCCAGTAGTAGCTGTAGTCGCCGAACAGGATGACCTTCTTGCCTGCCTCCACCTGGGGCATGTAGTTGGACATGTAGACCTTCGTGTTCAGCAGCATATCCGGCACACCTTCGCGGATGGAAGGCTGCCAGAGGTACTGCCCCTGACCGTCCTTGAGCTTGCGTACCGCCTTGATGGTGGAATCGTTCATGATGAACGCAGCCTTGCGGCGGTAGCCAGACTTGAGGGAGTGCTGGAGGTCGATCAGCTCATCCGCGGTGATGGCAGTGGAGGATGCGGCGGTCACGCCCACCTCCGCGCCGAGGGTATCGTGAAGCAGACCGATGGGCTTGTGGGAACCGTCGCCGGAGAGAATGGCCTCTTCCTCGGCGGCGCCGGCACGGCGCTGGAACTCGTGGGCGATAAAGCCCGCCATGTCAAACGCGGAATCCTGCAGGAGTTCCTGAGAAATGCGGATGGCGGTGGCCAGCTTGTGCGCACCCAGCGTGATCTGGTTGAAGGCGACGTCGGATTCCTGGATCTGCTGCTCTTCCTCGATCCAGGAAGCGGTACCGTAGGAGGTCACCAGCGGGATCTTACGATCGCCGGAGGCGGTCATGATCACATGCACCAGATTGCGCATGATGTTCTCCTCCTGCAGCGCTTCGACCAGCTGATGCTCGAACTCGTCCGGAACGGTATAGCCGCCCTCGGTCAGTTCGCCCACCTCCAGGGCGTTGCGGACCTCGTAGGAGGTGCGCCCCTTGAGCTGCGCCCAGAACGCCTTCTTGTAGGCGTCGCTGGCGGTGCCGCGCTTGGGATCGTCGGGAGTAGGACGCTCAGGACGTCCGGTCAGCATGGGATTGGCGGGTTCGGCGTTCATTTCGCGCTCCATCTGTTCGGCGCGTTCCATGCGGTCGATGGCGTGGCCGAGGTCAACGACCTCCTGCTCCATGCGCTCGTAGGTCTG
>JAZRVX010000238.1:0-11220 GCA_045599455.1 Faecousia sp.
CACCGATGAGGAAGCCAAAGAGCTTCTGAAGCTGGTAGGCGCACCGTTGTATGCTTGATTGGGAGGATTAAAACGATGGCAAGAAAAGCTATGATTTTGAAGCAGCAGAAGGAAGCAAAGTTCTCTTCCCGCCGCTACAACCGCTGCAAGATCTGCGGCAGACCCCATGCTTACCTGCGTGATTACGGCGTATGCCGTATCTGCTTCCGTGAGCTGGCCTACAAGGGCCAGATTCCCGGTGTCCGCAAGGCCAGCTGGTAATCTGAAAACGACTTGATTCCAATGTAAAACAGATTCGGGAAGTCCGTGGAACATGGACCTGCTTGCAGGTTACATTCCCCGGATACCCCCGCATCTTAACGGGTTAAGCCCGTAACTTCTTAAAGGAGGATATTAACATGCAAATCACTGATCCCGTAGCAGATATGCTGACCCGAATCCGGAATGCTAACTGCGCAAAGCACGAAACCGTGGATGTCCCTGCTTCCAACCTGAAGAAGGCCATCGCCGAGATCCTGCTGGAGGAGGGCTACATCAAGGCCTACTCCATCGTCGATAACGGCAACCAGGGCGTTATCCACATCACTCTGAAGTACCTGGCTAAGAAGCAGGCAGCCCTGAGCGGTTTGCGCCGTGTCTCCAAGCCCGGTCTGAGAGTTTACGCCGGTGCTGACGAGCTGCCCAAGGTTCTGAAGGGTCTGGGTATCGCCATCGTCTCCACTTCCAAGGGCGTTATGACCGACAAGAAGGCTCGCGAAGCCCATATCGGCGGCGAAGTCCTGGCCTTTGTCTGGTAAGGAGGAGCTAAGATGTCTAGAATTGGTAAGAAGCCGGTTATCATCCCGGCAAATGTTACGGTGGATATTGCCGAGGGCAATGTCGTGACCGTCAAGGGCCCCAAGGGCACCCTGAGCTACACCTTCCATCCCGACATGATTCTGAAGGTCGAGGGCAACACCCTGACTGTTGAGCGTCCCGATGAAGAGCACCTGCACAAGAGCCTGCATGGTCTGACCCGTACCCTGATTGCCAACATGGTTGAAGGTGTCGAGAAGGGCTACGCTAAGGAGCTGGATGTCAACGGCGTCGGCTATCGCTGCGAGAAGAAGGGCACTCAGCTGGTTATGAGACTGGGCTTCTCTCACGAAGTGTTCGTGGACGAAATCCCCGGCATCACCATCGAGGTTCCCAACCCCAATAAGATTGTCATCCGTGGCATCGACAAGCAGGCCGTCGGCCAGTTTGCTGCCGAAGTCCGCGGCAAGCGTCCCCCCGAGCCTTACAAGGGCAAGGGCATCAAGTATACCACTGAGGTCATCCGCCGTAAGGTTGGTAAGACCGGTGGTAAGAAGTAATGGAGGTGTGCCGAAATGGTTCGTAAGATTGATAAGAAGGCTATGCGCCTGAAGCGCCATGTCCGCGTCCGCGGCAAGGTGTCCGGCACTCCCGAGTGCCCTCGTCTGAATGTGTTCCGCTCCAATGCGAACATCTATGCTCAGATTATCGACGACGTTAACGGCGTGACCCTGGTTTCCGCCAACACCCTGGAGAAGAGCTTCGAAGGTGCCACCGGTAATGTCGAAGCTGCTAAGAAGGTCGGCGCACTGGTCGCCGAGCGTGCAAAGGCAAAGGGCATTTCTCAGGTCGTTTTCGACCGTGGTGGCTATGTGTATCATGGCCGCGTGGCTGCCGTTGCTGAGGGCGCTCGCGAGAACGGTCTCGATTTCTAAGGTTGAGGAGGAAAAGAAATGGCTTATAATAAGACTCCTAACAATGAAGCTTCCGAGCTCATTGAAAAGGTTGTTTACCTGAACCGCGTCAGCAAGACCGTTAAGGGCGGCCGCGTCATGAAGTTCTCTGCTCTGGTTGTCGTCGGCGACGGCAAGGGCACTGTGGGCTACGGCCTGGGCAAGGCTGCTGAGGTTTCCGAGGCTATCCTGAAGGGCATCGCAGATGCCAAGAAGAACATGGTCAAGGTTTCTCTGGCAGGCGACACCATCCCCCACGATGTCATCGGTATTTTCGGTGCAGGCTCCGTTCTGCTGAAGCCCGCTCCCGAGGGCACCGGCGTTATCGCCGGCGGTGCTGTCCGTGCTGTTATGGAAGCTGTCGGCATTAAGAACATCTGTGCTAAGTGCCTGCGCTCCAACAATCCCCAGAACGTCGTGAAGGCCACCATGGCCGGTCTGACTTCTCTGCGCTCTCCCGAGCAGGTTGCTGCTATCCGCGGCAAGAGCGTTGAGCAAATCGTAGGTTAAGGAGGGCATTAAACATGGCAAATCTGAAGATTACCCTGGTTAAGAGCCTGAATGGTCGACTGGAGAAGCACATCGCTACTGCTGCTTCCCTGGGTCTGCGCAAGATTGGCCAGACCTCTATCCAGCCCGACAACACCCAGACCCGCGGCAAGATTGCCAAGATTGGCTACCTGCTGCAGGTTACCGAAGTTGAATAAGGAGGAGAACAGAAATGAAACTCCATGAACTCTCTCCTGTCGCCGGCTCCACTTTCGTGGGCAAGCGCAAGGGCCGCGGTACCGGTTCCGGCAACGGCAAGACCGGCGGTCGTGGTCATAAGGGTCAGAAGGCCCGCTCCGGCGGCAAGATTCGCGCCGGTTTCGAAGGTGGCCAGATGCCTCTGGTGCGCCGTATCCCCAAGCGCGGCTTCAATAACATCTTTGCAAAGCCTCTGACCGCTGTCAATGTGGGCTTTATGAATGGTTTTGAAGACGGTGCCGTTGTGGATGCTGCCGCTCTGATTGAGGCTGGTCTGATTCCCGAGTGCCCCTACGGCCTGAAGGTTCTGGCCGGCGGCGAGCTCACCAAGAAGATCACTGTTAAGGCTGCGGCTTTCTCTGAGTCTGCTAAAGAAAAGATTGAGCAGGCAGGCGGAAAGGCCGAGGTGGTCTAAGTGTTAAAGACACTTCAGAATGCATGGAAGATTCCCGAGCTTCGCAAGAAGCTGATCTTCACCCTGTTCATTCTGCTGATTTACCGTGTGGGTAACGTGATTCCTGTCCCGTTCATCGACACCGTGAATCTGGCCAACTACTTCGACGCAGTTCTGTCCACTACCATTCTGGGTCTGTACAATGCAATGTCCGGTTCCGCTTTTTCCCGCGCTACCGTCTTTGCACTGGGTATTCAGCCCTACATTAACTCTTCCATCATCATTCAGCTGCTGACCATTGCCATCCCCGCTCTCGAGCGGCTGGCAAAGGACGGCGGCGAGGAAGGCAAGAAGAAGATTGCCCGCATCACCCGCTACACCACCGTGGGTCTTGGCCTGCTGATGGGTTGGGCGTACTACATGATGCTGGTCAACTACTCTTCCTCCGGCTATCAGATCATCACTCAGCAGGGCTTCCTGCCCGGTCTGGTGATTGTGCTGGCCTTCACCGCCGGTTCCGCCTTCGTCATGTGGCTGGGTGAGCAGATTACCGAGTTCGGTATCGGCAACGGCATCTCCATGATTCTGTTCGCCAACATCATCTCCGGTATCCCCACCATGGTTCTGAACCTGTTCACCATGGTGTGGTGGCAGATTATCATTGTGGTCGTGGGTATGGCCGCTCTGATTCTGTTCATCATCTTCATCAATGATGCAGAGCGCCGCATTCCCATCCAGTATGCAAAGCGTGTTGTAGGCCGTAAGATCTACGGCGGTCAGAACACCAACCTGCCCATTAAGGTGAGCATGTCCGGTGTTATGCCCATCATCTTTGCTTCCTCCATCTGCTCCCTGCCCGCTACCATCGCCGCCTTCACCGGCAGCACCCACGGCTGGGCTTATGAGCACCTGTGGAGCAACAGCAGCGCTTTCTATGCTGTGATGTACTTCTTCATGATTTTCTTCTTCAGCTGGTTCTATTCCACCATTCAGTACGATCCCGTTGAGGTGGCCAACAACCTGAAAAAGAACGGCGGTTTTATCCCCGGCTTCCGCCCCGGCAAGCCCACCGCCGAGTTCATTCACAAGGTCATCAATAAGATCGTCGTCTTTGGTGCTGTGTATCTCGGCATTGTCGCCCTTCTGCCCATCGTTGCAGGCAACCTGATGAATGGTGTGCGCAACCTGGCAATCGGCGGTACCTCTGTCATCATCGTTGTGGGCGTTGCCCTTGAGACGGTGCAGGCTCTGGAGGCTCAGATGCTGATGCGGCATTACAAAGGCTTCCTGGACTAAGCAGGAGGTGTGGCAGGATGAATCTCATTCTACTGGGCGCTCCCGGCGCCGGAAAGGGGACCCAAGCGGAGTTGCTTGTCAGCAAGCTCTCCATCCCCGCCATTTCTACCGGGAACATGCTGCGTGAGGCCATTCGCAACGGCACCGCGCTTGGCATGAAAGCAAAAGAATTCATGGACGGTGGCAACCTGGTTCCTGACGAGCTCATTCTGGGCATCGTCAAGGAGCGGGTAGGCCAGCCCGACTGCCAAAAGGGCTTTATCCTGGACGGTGTGCCCCGCACACTGGCTCAGGCTCAGGCTCTGGAGGACATGGGCGTGAACATCGACCATGTAGTCTCTATTGAGGTTGACGACCAGGCAATCGCTCAGCGTATGGGTGGGCGCCGAGTCTGCTCCAAGTGCGGAGCAAGCTTCCATGTGGTTGCCAATCCTCCTAAGATGGAAGGTGTCTGCGACAGCTGCGGCGGCGAGCTTATCATCCGTAAGGACGATGCCCCCGAAACCGTGCTGAACCGCCTGCAGGTTTACCACTCCACCACAGAAGTTCTCAAGAGCTTCTATGAAGGCAAGGGCAAGCTTGTGTGCATCAACGGCAACCAGTCCATCGAGAGTGCCAATGAGGATATTCTCAAGGCAATCGAGGCGCAGGAATGATTACAATCAAAAACGAGAATGAGCTTGCGTGTATGCGTCAGGCCTGCCGCATCACTGCCGAGGCGAGAGCCTTGGCAGGGGAGCTGGTAAAGCCCGGCGTATCCACCAAGGCCATTGACCGTGCAGTACACGACTACATTGTCAGTCAGGGAGCAAAGCCCTCCTTCTTAGGATACGGCGGCTTCCCCGGCAGTGCTTGCATCAGTGTCAACGAGGTTGTGATTCACGGAATACCCGGGAACTACATTCTGAAAGATGGCGATATCGTCTCTGTTGATGTGGGAGCCTTCTACAAGGGCTTTCACGGTGATTGTGCAGCAACCTACGCCTGCGGCACCATCAGTGCCGAGGCTCAGCGGCTGATAGATGTGACAAAGCAAAGCTTCTTTGAAGGCATCGCTTTCGCCACCAAAGGTCACAGAGTCCAAGATATCTCCCACGCCGTACAGACGTATGTGGAGTCTAACGGGTTTGCAGTGGTTCGTTCCTTCGTGGGTCACGGCGTTGGACGAAACCTGCATGAGGAGCCGGAGGTTCCCAACTACGGAAACCCCGGGCGTGGCCCCAGACTTCTGCCGGGCATGACCATTGCGGTCGAGCCCATGGTGTGCGTCGGAACCTATGAGGTCGACGTACTCAAGGATCACTGGACAACAGTGACCCGGGATGGCAAGCTGTCTGCCCACTATGAAAATACTGTACTCATCACCGACGGCGAGCCGGAAATACTCACCGTCACCGAAGGACTTTAATTCTATGGCCCCGGAGACACCGGATATTCAAATTTCGGATGTGGTTGTCGCCACGGCGGGGCGTGACAGTGGCACATGGTACTATGTTGTGGGTACCGATGAAAGCTACCTGTATCTCGCCAACGGCCGCAGCCGTAGCCCGGAGCAACCGAAACGCAAGAAACGCAAGCACGTAGAAAAAGTTCTTCGACCTGAGACCAGAGTTGCCGATAAGCTCTTATCCGGCGACAAAGTGCTCAACGGCGAATTACGAAGAGACCTGGCATTCTGCCGGGGTATGCAAGCGGAAAACCGAGGAGGTTAATGACTTGGCAAAAGACGACGTAATCGAACTTGAGGGCATCGTAACCGATGCACTGCCGAATGCTATGTTCAAAGTGGACATTGGCAATGGACACACCATTCTGGCACACATTTCCGGCAGACTTAGAATGAATTTCATTAAAATTCTGCCCGGTGACAAAGTAACCGTTCAAATGTCTCCTTATGATTTGACCCAAGGCCGAATCACCTGGAGAAGCAAGTAAATTCACAAGAGAAATAATTTCTCATATGGAGGTTAAACAGTATGAAGGTAAGACCGTCCGTTAAACCCATGTGCGAAAAGTGTAAGATCATCAAGCGCAAGGGTCGCGTAATGGTAATTTGCGAAAACCCCAAGCATAAGCAGAGACAAGGCTAATAGGAGGTGCTGAGAGAATATGGCACGTATTTCTGGTATTGATCTTCCCCGCGACAAGCGGATCGAAGTTGCTCTGACCTATATCTTCGGCATTGGCCCTCACAGAGCTGCCGAGGTGCTGGCTAAGACCGGCATCAACCCCGACACCCGTGTTAAGGACCTGACCGAGGACGATGAGGCCAAGCTGCGTGATGCCATCGAGCATCAGTATATCATCGAAGGTGACCTGCGCCGTGAGACCGCTATGAACATCAAGCGCCTCAGCGAAATCGGCTGCTACCGTGGTGTCCGCCATCGTCGCGGACTGCCCGTGCACGGCCAGCGCACCAAGACCAACGCAAGAACCCGCAAGGGTCCCAAGAAGACCATTGCTAACAAGAAGAAGTAAGGAGGGATATGTAAATGGCTACCAAAGCTACTAAGAAAGTTGTCAAGCGCCGCCGCGAGCGTAAAGTGGTTGAGAAGGGTGCAGTGCATATTCGCTCCACCTTCAACAACACCATGGTGACCATCACCGACCTGGAGGGCAATGCACTTAGCTGGGCATCCTCCGGTGGACTGGGCTTCCGTGGCTCCCGTAAGTCCACTCCCTACGCAGCTCAGACCGCAGCCGAGACCGCTGCTGCCGCTGCTAAGGAGTACGGCCTGAAGACCGTTGAGGTCTATGTTAAGGGCCCCGGTCAGGGACGCGAGGCTGCTATCCGCGCCCTGCAGACTGCCGGTCTGGAAGTTGTTATGATTAAGGACGTGACTCCCATTCCTCACAATGGTTGCCGTCCTCCCAAGAGACGTAGAGTCTGATTTTTAGTAGGAGGAATTTTGCAATATGGCTAAGAATATGCAGCCCGTGCTGAAGCGTTGCAGAACGCTGGGCGTTTCTCCTGCCGCAATGGGTTATTCTAAGACTTCCAACAAGAACCCCGGCGGCCAGAGAAGAGCTAAGAAGTCTGAGTATGCTACTCAGCTGACCGAGAAGCAGAAGGTCAAGTTTGTTTATGGTATCCAGGAGAAGCAGTTCCGTAATTACTACGAGAAGGCCGAGCGTGCCGAAGGCAACACCGGCGAAATCCTGCTGAGCCTGGTCGAGCGTAGACTCGATAATGTGGTTTACCGTCTGGGCTTTGCGGCTACCCGCCGTCAGGCTCGTCAGCTGGTCAACCACGGCCACTTCACCGTCAACGGCAGCCGCGTGAACATTCCCAGCTACCTGGTGAAGGCCGGTGATGTGGTCGCTGTCTCCTCCAAGAGCGCTTCCAACGCTTTCTTCAAGAAGCTGAAGGAAGACGACGCATTCGTTGCTGCTCCCAAGTGGCTGGATCGTGATAAGAACACCCTCCAGGGTAAGGTTATTGCTCTGCCCACCAAGGCAGATATCGACTTCGATATCGCTGTGCACCTCATCGTCGAGTTGTACTCCAAGTAATAATCACCCCTCTGGCGATTTTCGTTCGAACTATACGGGGAAGGCAACTTCCCCATACTTTAAGGAGGGATTTGATTCATGGTTGAAATTGAAAAGCCTCGCATCTCTTGCTTTGATTCCAATGAGGATATCTCTTACGGCAAGTATGTAGTCGAGCCTCTGGAGCGCGGCTACGGCATGACTCTGGGCAACTCCTTGCGCAGAATCCTGCTGAGCAGCCTGCCCGGCTATGCTGCTACTTCCGTGAAGATTCAGGGTGTTCAGCATGAGTTCTCCACCATCCCCGGTGTCACCGAGGATGTGACCGAGATTGTTCTGAATGTCAAGAGAATCACTCCCAAGCTGCACTGCGCCGGCCCCAAGACCGTGCACATTGACGCTGTCGGCCCTTGCGAAGTCAAGGCCGGTGATATCAAGGCAGATGGCGAAGTTGAAATCCTGAACCCCGAGCTGCATATCTGCACTCTGGGCGAGGATGCCACTTTTAATATGGAAATCACCCTGTCTCAGGGTCGCGGCTATATTTCTTCCGATAGAAATAAGCAGCCCCAGATGCCCATCGGTGTGATTCCCATTGACTCCATTTATTCCCCTGTTACCAAGGTGAATTATTCCGTGGAGCCCTGCCGTGTCGGTGACAAGACCGACTTCGACAAATTGACCTTAGAGGTCTGGACAGATTCCACCATTTCTGCCAAGGACGCTGTTTCTCTGGGCGCAAAGATTCTGAGTGACCATCTGACTGTGTTTACCAACCTGTCCGATGCCGTCGCCACTTCCTCCACCGTGGTGGAGAAGGTCGCTGACCGTCCCGATGCCAAGCTGTCCATGACCATTGATGAGCTGGATTTGTCCGTCCGTAGCTTCAACTGCCTGAAGCGCGCTAACATCAACACCGTTGCCGACCTGATTGACAAGACCGGCGAGGACATGTTGCGCGCGCGCAACATGGGCAAGAAGTCTCTGGACGAGGTTCAGAAGAAGCTGGAAATGATGGGTCTGTCCCTGGCCAGCGACGAATCTGGCAGCAACAACTAACCTGTCAAGAAGGAGGAAATATTCATGTTCGGAACTCGTAAGCTGGGCAAGACCAGCGATCAGAGAAAGGCACTGCTCCGTCAGCAGGTCACCGATCTGCTGGAGCACGGCAAGATGGAGACCACCTTCTATCGTGCCAAGGAAGTTCAGCCTGTCGTTGAGAAGATGATCACCCTGGGCAAGAAGGGCGATCTGGCTGCTTACCGCAGAGCTCTGGCTTTCATCACCAAGGAAGATGTGGCTCACAAGCTGTTCAAGGAGATTGCTCCCAAGTATGCTGACCGCAAGGGCGGCTATACCAGAGTGACTCGTACCGGCGCTCGCCGTGGCGATGCAGCTGAGACTGCTGTCATCGAGCTGGTGTAATTAACCACAATGAATTGCCCCTCGGGATTCCCGAGGGGCGTTTATTGTTTTTAGACATGAGGCATCCGTTGTCAATGTGGATAGGGTAGGCGTAGGAAACTTTTGCCGATTAAGGAAGTTTTTAAATAGGCGGTCATTGCGAACCCAGTCCGCAGACTGGGTGTGGCAATCCGTACTCTAAAGTTGTTTCTGCTATCCAAGTCGACGATAAAAGGTGCATTTCAGGGTGCGGATTCCCACGGTCACAACATAAATGTTGTTCCCTCGAAATGACCGCCTATTGGTAGTTTCTACTTAACGATAGCTTTTTTGTTCCGGTTGATTCCTTATTCCGTAAACCATACATTGAAGCTTATAAAACTTTCAAATCTCAGGATTTTCATATATTCATTGTGCATAGTATACAAACGAAAATACTGATATTTGTGCAAACTTAATAATCCGTTCATAAGCCGTTCATAATCGTCGGTTATATTACAGGTGTTCCCAAGGGAACCAAAGATAACCAAAAACAACACTCAAAGCTTGTAAGGAGGAATTTTCTATGAAGCTGAAAAATGTTGATGAACTGAACGGATTTTTGAATGCCGTTGATAAATGTGAAAAAGATGTGTATCTGGTGAGCCGTGACGGTGATCGTCTGAACCTCAAGAGCCTGTTTTCCCGTTACATTTCCATGGGTCGTCTGCTGAGTGCAGAGGGCGAGAATCTGGAGCTGTTCTGTGACAGCAGAAGCGACGAGAAGAATTTCTTTGAGTTCTTCCGCGCATTCCCCGGTGTGGCCTGAGGTGAATGCCATGGGTCATACTTGCAATAATGGATTTCTGGCCGGCTACCGTGCAGGGGCTGCTGCCGGAGTTATCCGCTGCCATGACTGCGTTTACCGCTGGCAGCTGAATGAGGATTCCGACAGCCGTGAGGCTTCCACCAATCAGCAGTTCTGCTTTAAGCATAACCGCATGACCGCCGCTTCCTATTTCTGCGGCGATGCCAAGAAATAAATCAGTTCATCATAAAAACCAACACCCTCACGGGATTACCCGTGAGGGTGTTTTTTTAATGTGCGGAAAGGAATCTTTAACTTGCATTGCTCGTAGTCATCAGTCGTCAGTCATCAGTGTGGCGACTTTCGGTGAAAGCGCCGATTTTAGCACGCAAAAAACGGATGACTGATGTCTGATAGCTGATGACGGAAGCTCTAACGGCTTTGCCGTTAAAGCTTCCTTTCACTGTGTATCCTCCGTTGCTTTCTGCAATGCCTCCAAGCTCAATTCCCCTGCCAGCAGAAACAGCGCATCCGAGAGCACGCAATTGATTGTCCGATTGCTGGCGGCGGCGAGCCGCTTATAGAACAGAGCCACCTCCGGCTCCAGATGCACGGAAATCTCCATTTTGCTCCTCCAATTTGGTCATAAAACCTTTGCTCCATCCTATGCAAACCCTTGACAGATGTGCTACAATAGAATGAGCTTTCCCGTAGGATACAGCATTTTTTCATTTATTATTCGTGAGAGGATGTATATAGAAATGGCAAAGGATAAAAAAGTCGAGCAGATTACCGACATGGAGGTGGACTTTGCCCAGTGGTTCACCGATGTGTGCAAGAAGGCACAGCTGATTGATTACTCTTCCATCAAGGGTGTTTTCATCTATCGTCCCTATGGCTATGCAATTTGGGAGAACATCCAGCGCATTATGGATGCTTCCTTTAAGCAGGTGGGCGTGGAGAATGTCTACATGCCCATGCTGATTCCCGAGAGTTTACTGCAGAAGGAGAAGGATCATGTGGAGGGCTTCGCCCCCGAGTGCGCATGGGTTACCCATGGCGGAAGTGAACGCTTGGAGGAGCGCTACTGCATCCGTCCCACCTCCGAGACCCTCTTCTGCGACCACTGGAGTCATGTTGTCCACTCCTGGCGCGACCTGCCCATGATGTACAATCAGTGGTGCTCCGTTCTGCGTTGGGAAAAGACCACCCGTCCTTTCCTGCGCGGCAGAGAATTCCTCTGGCAGGAGGGTCACACCCTGCACGCAACCGAGCAGGAAGCAAGAGAAGAGACTCTGCATCAGCTTGAGGTTTACGCAGATGTCTGCGAAAACTACCTCGCAATGCCCGTT
>JAZRVX010000239.1:0-52569 GCA_045599455.1 Faecousia sp.
ACGCCGATTTTCATGAGCTGCTTTTCGCGGCTGTCGTAGGCGGTGCCTTTCTCAATGGCATCCAGAACCTCGCTCAGGTCGGAGCCGAGGAACATGGAAACGATGGCGGGGGGAGCCTCGTTGGCGCCCAGACGGTGGTCATTACCGGCGGAGGCTACGGAGATTCTCAGCAAATCCTGATATTCGTCCACAGCCTTAATAACGGCGGCAAGGAACAGCAGGAACTGTGCGTTTTCATAGGGGGTCTCGCCGGGCTCCAGCAGGTTTACTCCGGTGTCGGTGGAGATGGACCAGTTGTTGTGCTTGCCGCTGCCGTTGACACCTGCGAAGGGCTTCTCGTGCAGCAGGCACACTAAGTCGTGGCGCTTTGCAACCTTCTGCATCATCTCCATGGTCAGCTGGTTGTGGTCGGCGGCAATATTGGTGGTGGTGAATATGGGAGCCATCTCATGCTGTGCGGGGGCGACCTCGTTGTGCTCGGTCTTGGCAAGCACGCCTAATTTCCACAGCTCCTCGTTCAGATCCTTCATGTATGCGGCAACTCTGGGCTTGATGGCACCGAAGTAGTGGTCATCCAGCTCCTGACCCTTGGGGGGCTTAGCACCGAACAGGGTACGGCCGGTGAAAATTAAATCCTTTCGCTTGTCATAAGCACTCTTGTCAACCAGAAAATACTCCTGCTCAGGGCCGACAGTAGTTTTGACGGACTGTACATCACTGTTTCCGAAGAGCTTCAGCACACGCAGTGCCTGTGTGTTGATGGCCTCCATGGAGCGAAGCAGTGCGGTCTTCTGGTCAAGCGCTTCACCGCCGTAGGAGCAGAATACCGTGGGAATGCACAGCACGCCGTCCTTAATGAATGCGTAGGAGGTAGCGTCCCATGCGGTGTAGCCGCGGGCTTCGAAGGTAGCGCGCAGACCGCCGGAGGGGAAGCTGGATGCATCCGGCTCGCCCTGAATCAGTTCTTTGCCGCTGAATTCCATGATGACACGGCCTGCACCCTTGGGGGAAATGAAGCTGTCGTGCTTCTCAGCGGTGATGCCGGTCATGGGCTGGAACCAGTGAGTGTAGTGGGTTGCACCTTTCTTAATTGCCCAGTCCTTCATTGCGTTTGCGACAACCCCTGCAACGGCGGCGTCCATGCGCTTGCCGTTTTTAATGGTGCGCTGCATTGCCTTATATGTGTCCTTGGGAAGCAGAGCTTCCATTGTAGCATCGTCAAAGACATTCGAGGAGAAGATTTCGGTGACCATATTAATTAACTCCTTTTCTCATTTCGGAAAACAAAAAAGCGACAAGGGGCATTTATGGGGTATCCCATAAACGACGCCTTTGTCGCTTTGCATTTTCCTTATATTTCTCCGATGGGAGAATCTTTGTGTGCATTTTAACGCCGGGGTTTTCATCTGTCAAGGTGAAAATTTCAAGAGAAAAGACATTTGTCCATTCTGGATAGAATCGGTGTTTGCCCTGCACGCATATATGTACTTTTTTGACAATACACTTTTCGTTGACAGGAAAGGGGTGAGGCGTTATAATATTTCAGGTAGACAAGGGTGTTTACTGATTGCAGGGCGAGCAGCCTTCTTTCAGGGAAGCACTCTCTTTTTTTATAGATTTTCATGGAAAAGAGGGCTTTCTATGCTGTATACACAAGAGGATATTTTTGATTATGTGGAGCAAGAGGATGTTAAGTTTATCCGTCTTGCTTTTTGTGATGTTTATGGCCGTCAGAAGAACATTTCCATTATGCCCGGGGAGCTTCGCCGCGCCTTTGACAGCGGCATTTCCTTTGATGCTTCCGCCGTTGCGGGCTTCGGTGATGTGGTAAATTCCGATCTTTTCCTGCATCCCATTGCTTCCACTCTGACAGTGCTTCCCTGGAGACCCAGCCGCGGCAGAGTGGTGAAGATGTTCTGCAACATTACCAATCCCGATGGGTCACCGTTTATTCGTGATAGCCGTTTCATTTTGCGTCAGGCTGTTTCCTATGCAGCATCCAAGGGACTTTCCGTGCAGTTCGGTTCGGAGTTTGAGTTTTACCTTTTTAAGACCGATGCCGATGGGGAGCCGACCAATATTCCCCTTGACCGTGCAGGATATCTGGATGTGGCACCTGAGGATAAGGGCGAGGATGTTCGCCGCCAGATTTGTCTGACCTTGGAGGAGATGGGCATTCGCCCGGAGGCCTCCCACCATGAAGAGGGTCCCGGCCAGAACGAGATTGATTTCCGCTATTCCGATGCCATGACCGCCGCGGACAATGCCCAGCATTTTATCACCGTTGTCAAGGCAGCTGCCCGCCAGAATGGACTCTATGCCGATTTTTCGCCCAAGCCCATCCCCGGCGAAGCCGGCAGCGGTATGCACATCAATATGTCCGTGAAAGCGAAAGACGGCAAGGACTATTCTGCTTCTTTTCTCGCAGGTGTCTTGGCACACATTCGGGAACTGACCTATTTCTTAAATCCTACAGAAGGGTCTTACCGCCGCTTAGGTGAGAAGAAGGCACCGAGCTACATCACATGGTCTGCCCAGAACCGCTCCCAGCTTGTGCGTATTCCTGCGGCGCAGGGTGAATATAAGCGTATTGAGCTTCGTTCTCCCGACCCCACGGCCAATCCCTATCTTGCCTATGCACTGCTGATTTATGCAGGTCTTGACGGCATTGAAAAGGGCATGATGCCTCCAGAGAGCGTCAATGAAAACCTTTACACGGCAGGCCCCGAGATAACCTCCGCATTGGAGAAGCTTCCCAGAAGTCTGGACGAAGCCCGTAAGTGTGCCAACTGCGATTTCATAAAAGGCATTTTACCCGAAGGCTTCCTGCTGTGAGGGCCTATTTATGGCGGAAGGAAAGAGAAAGTACCGGGTGCTGGTCTGCGGTGCCGGGGATAAAATCTTCGATTATATCGAAGGAATCCTCCCACCCCGGGAATATGAATTGGCACTGAGGGCGACCTCTGCCGGCGAAGCACGGCGGCTGCTGCTCGACCAGTCGGTGGATATTATCATTATCAACAGTCCCTTGACCGATGAATTCGGAACGGATTTAGCCTTGGATATGTCCGAGGGGACAACCGGCGTTTTGATGCTTGTGAAAAGCGACAGCTACGCGGACATTTGCTACAAGGTTGAAGATGCAGGCGTTGCAGTCCTGTCCAAGCCCATGTCCTCCCAGAGCTTTTTGATGGCTGTGAAGCTTCTGACAGCCATGACGGCGCGGCTTTCCAAGTTTGAAAAACGAAACAGAACCTTGGAAGAGAAGATGGCGGATATTCGTTCTGTAAATCGTGCAAAGTGGCTGTTGATTGAACATCTGCACATGACAGAAAATGAAGCGCATTATTATATTGAACGACAGGCTATGGATATGCGCCTTTCACGGCGTGAAGTAGCCGAGAATATTGTCAGAACCTACAGCGGTTAGACAAAAGGAGAGAGATTGATGAAGCAGACGAAATATATTTTTGTGACCGGCGGTGTTGTGTCCGGACTGGGCAAGGGTATTACCGCAGCATCCCTCGGCAGACTCTTAAAAGCCCGAGGCCTGAAGGTCGCGGCGCAGAAGCTGGATCCCTATATCAATGTTGACCCCGGTACCATGAGTCCTTACCAGCATGGTGAGGTTTATGTCACGGAGGACGGCGCGGAAACCGATTTGGATTTGGGTCACTATGAGCGCTTTATCGATGAAGACCTGAACCGCTTTTCCAATCTGACCACCGGTAAGGTCTACTGGAATGTTCTCAACAAGGAGCGCAGGGGAGAGTACTTAGGTTCCACGGTTCAGGTGATTCCCCATGTGACCAACGAGATTAAGGAGTTTGTTTATTCCGTCGGCAAGAAGACCGATGCGGATGTTGTCATCACCGAAATCGGCGGTACCATCGGCGATATTGAGTCCCAGCCCTTTTTGGAGGCAGTTCGCCAGATTTCTCTGGAAGTGGGCAAGCAGAACAGCCTCTTTATTCATGTGACCTTGGTTCCGTTCCTGCGTGGCTCCGATGAGCACAAGTCTAAGCCCACGCAGCATTCTGTAAAAGAGCTGCAGGGCATGGGTGTGAAGCCGGATATCATCATCCTGCGCTGTGACGAGCCGCTGGAGGATGAAATCTTCCGCAAGATTGCTATGTTCTGCAATGTAAAGCCCGACTGTGTCATTGAGAATATCACCCTGCCCGAGCTGTATGAAGCCCCCATCATGCTGGAAAAGAGCAATTTCTCTGCCATTGTATGTCGGGAACTGGGACTGAATGCCCCGGCCATTGATATGACCGAGTGGGATAATATGCTGTCCAAGATTCATGCGCGCAGTAGGGAAGTGACCATTGGTCTGGTCGGCAAGTATGTTCAGCTCCACGATGCCTACCTGTCCGTTGCCGAGGCTGCGCGCCATGCAGGCTATGAGTATGGTGCAAAGGTGAATATCAAGTGGATCGATTCGGAAACGGTTACCGCGGACAACGCAGCGCAGATTCTCTCCGACTGCGCCGGTGTCATCGTCCCCGGCGGATTCGGCAACCGCGGCATCGAGGGTAAAATTGCAACTGCGGATTATTGCCGCGAGCATAATGTTCCGTATCTTGGAATCTGCTTAGGCATGCAGATTGCGGTTATCGCCTTTGCTCGCTCCATTGCCGGGCTGCATGGTGCCAATTCCGGCGAGTTTGACGAGAATGCTCCCTACAAAGTCATTGACTTCCTGCCCGACCAGTCCAATGAGACGGCCAAGGGTGGCACCCTTCGCCTTGGTGCCTATCCCTGCGTCATTGCACCGGGCACACAGATGGACGAAGCCTATGGGGCTGACCTCATTTATGAGCGCCACCGTCATCGTTATGAATTTAACAATGATTTCCGTCAGACCCTCTCCGATGCAGGTCTTACCATCAGTGGTACTTCGCCGGATGGTACGCTTGTGGAGACGGTTGAGATTGCAGGCAATGATTTCTATGTTGGTGTGCAGTATCATCCCGAGTTCAAGAGCCGCCCCAACAAGCCCCATCCTCTCTTTATGGGACTGATTAAAGCTTCCTTAAAGTAATTAAGACAAAAAAATCCGCTCCCTTTCGAGAGCGGATTTTTAATGATTTAATCCATGGATACAAAGTCCATACGCACCCAACCCTTGTTGGTGCAGCCCCAGTTGTAATCACCGAAGGTGAACTGAGCCAGAATATTGACTTCATTACCACTATTATAGGAGCCAACGCTGGCGTACTTGGTGCCGGGGCCGCTGCGGATATTCACAGCATCTCCGGTGATGGTGCCGGTACCCTTGCCGGGGCCTTCGGTTCCGTCAATATAGACATAGTCCAGACGAATCCAGCCGGAGGAGATGCAGCCCCAAGTGTAGTCGCCGACCTTAATACGGAACAGGATGTTCACGCGGTCGTTCTTATTCAGGGTAGCAACGCTTCCGTAGTTTGTGCCCGGGCCGCTGCGGACATTCAGACCGCCGCCCGTGACGATACCGTTGCAGGCACTGTTGCTCTTGTCGCCGTCCATATAGACATACTGCAGGCTGATCCAGCCTTTGTCAATCTTGCCCCATCCATTCTTGACCTCATTGACGGTCACGCGGGTACCATAGGTGAGGGTACCGACGACTTCGGAGGTGGTATTGCTCTCCTTGCGGATGTTCAGACCATTTCCGGTGACAATACCCATCTTGGCGTTGGCATTATTGGTTGTCGTACCATTGTTGTTGGCATTGGACTCGGGAGTGGTGGTTGCCTGAGTGGGTTCGGTAGCGGCGGGGTTATTGGGTGTGCTGATGCTGCCGATTTCCAGAGATACATTGCTGATATCCAACTGGTCAACCAGAATCCAGCCGTGCTTGGAGTAAGCCCACTGGGTGCCGTTCAGCGTTTCAATTCGCAGAATCTGAACTTCATCACCGGCGTTGAGCTCGGTATCCAGTTCGTTGCTCTGCAGGCTGGGGGAGCTGCGGGGCTTTAACTGCTCTTTCACGACTGCCATGTTCTCCTTCTTGGGAGCGGTAGTGGTCGGAACAGTGGGCTCGGTTGTGGTTTCGGTGGGCGTGGTTTCCTCCAGATTCAGACTGGGCTGATTTGCGGTCTCCTTTTTGCCGAAGCAGCCGGTCATAGTAGCGGCACACAGCACCACAATACCGCCCACAACCAACATCTGTTTGAGCTGAGTTTTATGATTGTTGAAGGGGTTATTCATAGCAGTCCCTCACTTTCTGTATTTCTGGTTACATTATAATACAAAGGTTACAAATTTGTCAATAGCGTAAGAATTATTTAAGAATTGTTGTCAATCTGTTCTTCTGCCGTTTTTGCGCTGTTCTCGGCAACATTATTTACTGAAAAATTTCCTGAATGCTTGACGAAACTTTCACCAGATGGTAAAATACAACCGTAAATTATGCTGTGATGGGAAAGAGTATTCCGACAGATGTGTCAGAGAGCCGGGGGCGTTGGCTGCAACCTTCGGCCACGGAGTCGGAGGAAAGTGCATCCCGGAGCATACATAGCAAAAGTTACAAATGAGAGTGGAACCGCGGATATCACCGCCTCTTATACAGGATATGTATAAGAGGCGTTTTTTATTGCAAAAATTTTAGTGGAGGAAACCATTATGTATCTTTATAATTCCCTGTCCCATAAGAAGGAACTTTTTGTTCCTCGTGATTCCGAGAATGTGAAAATGTACACCTGCGGCCCTACGGTCTACCACTATGCCCATATCGGCAACCTGCGCTCCTACATCATGGAAGATGTTCTGGAGAAGGCTCTGCGCTATGAGGGCTTCGGTGTGAAGCGCGTTATGAATATCACCGATGTGGGGCATCTGGCCTCCGATGCCGATACCGGCGAGGATAAGATGCTCAAGGGTGCTCAGCGTGAGCACAAGACCGTTATGGAGGTCGCGAAATTCTATACCGATGCGTTCTTTGCCGACTGCGAGAAGCTCAATATCAAGCGCCCCGATGTGGTGGAGCCTGCCACGAACTGCATTGACGAATATATTCACATGGTGCAGACACTCCTTGACAAGGGCAACGCCTACATGGCCGGTGGCAACATCTATTTTGACACCTCCACGCTGGATAAATACTATGTCTTTAATGACCATGACGAGGAAGATTTGGCGGTAGGTGTCCGCGAGGGCGTGGAGGAGGATACCAACAAGCGCAATAAGAATGACTTTGTCCTCTGGTTTACCAAATCCAAGTTTGAAGATCAGGCGCTGAAATGGGAATCCCCCTGGGGCGTTGGCTATCCCGGCTGGCATATTGAGTGTTCCTGCATTTCCATGAAGCATCTGGGCGAATATCTGGATATCCACGCAGGCGGTATTGACAATGCGTTCCCGCACCATACCAATGAGATTGCCCAGTCCGAAAGCTATCTGGGTCACGAGTGGTGCAAGCACTGGTTCCATGTGCACCATCTGAATACCTCCGATGGCAAGATGAGCAAATCCAAGGGTGAGTTTTTGACCGTGTCCTTACTGGAACAGAAGGGTTATGACCCCATGGTCTACCGCCTTTTCTGCCTGCAGAGCCACTATCGCCGCAATCTGGTGTTCAGTTGGGAAAATCTTGATAATGCTGCGGGCGCTTATCAGAAACTGATTTCCAAGATTGCCGCGCTGAAGGCTGAGGACGGTGCTGTGGATGAAGTCGTCTTTGCTTCCCTGAAAGAGCGCTTTGTGAAAGCACTGGACGGCGACCTCAATACCTCCCTTGCCGTCACGGCGCTTTATGATGTTCTCAAGGAGAAGACCAACGATGCAACCAAGCTGGCAGCGCTCAAGGATTTTGATTATGTCATGTCCCTGAATCTTATGGTGGCTGCCGAAAAGCTCCGTGCAAAGGAAGAGGCTGAGGCTGCTCAGAGTGCCGACCCCGAGATTGACGCACTGGTTGCCCGGCGTACTGCCGCCAAGAAGGCCAAGAACTTTGCAGAGGCCGACCGTATTCGCGATGAGCTGAAAGCCCGGGGTATCGAAATCATCGATACCCCTCAGGGCGCGAAGTGGAGAAAGGTATGAAGCTTTTAATTCTGGATGGCAACAGCGTTATTAACCGAGCTTTTTTCGGTGTTAAGCCCCTGACCACCCGCGAGGGAATCTATACCCATGCTGTCTTCGGTTTCCTGAACATTCTGGAGCGTGTGCAGAAGGAAGAAAAGCCCGATGCCGTATGCGTTGCCTTTGACCTTCACGGCCCGACCTTTCGCCACCTGAAATATGAGGGCTATAAGGCAACTCGTCACGGCATGCCCGAGGAGCTTGCCATGCAGATGCCCATTATGAAGGATGTTCTTCACGCCATGAATATTCCCATTTATGCCTGTCAGGGCTGGGAGGCGGACGATGTGATTGGCACGGTGGGAAAAATCTGTGCCAATAATCAGTGGGAGTGTGTCATTGTCACCGGTGACCGGGACAGTTTGCAGCTTATTGATGACTTTGTTCATGTGAAGCTGGTCATTTCCCGCCCGGGACAGACGACCTACACGCTCTATGATGAAGCGCTTTTCCGTCAGGAGTATGGCTTTTCACCCAAGCGTATGGTTGACCTCAAGTCGCTTATGGGCGACTCGTCCGATAATATCCCCGGTGTGGCGGGCGTGGGGCCGAAGACGGCAACGGAGCTGCTGCTGAAATTCGGCACCTTGCAGGGTGTGTATGATAATCTCGATGATACATCCATCCGTCCGAAGCTGCGTGAAAAGCTGGAGGCAGGGAAGGAATCTGCGTTCCTCTCCTATGAGCTTGCGACCATTATTCCCGAGGCTCCCATCGACTTTGCTCCGGAGGATGCTCTGCTGCAGCCTTATAACAGACCGGAACTTTATGCCCTGTTTCAGAAGCTTGAATTTGTTCGCCTGATTGACAAGTATGGTCTTCGAGGCGCGGAGCTGGAACTTCCGAAGATTACTGCCATTACGGACTCTCTTCCCAGAGTACAGGAGCTTTCGAATAATGTGAATGAATGCGCGCTCTATTTTGCGCAGGATGGCACACTGGGTGTTGCATGGAGTGGCGGCGTTATGGCGCTCAGCCCCATGGAGCTTGCCATGCAGCCGGAGCTTCTGGCAGGGGTGAAGCAGTTTGTCCTTCACGATTCCAAGACCACCCGGCACCATTTGTATCAAGCAGGCATTCGGGCTGAGAATGTTTCCTTTGACACTGCGCTGGCAGCCTATGACCTGAGCCCCACATCATCTGACTATTCCGTGGCCAAGCTTTCCACGAATTTCCTCGGCAGAACAGTGGATGACGATGATGCTTTGGCTTGTGCCGAGGCAGTTTGGCTCCTTCGGAAACCTCTGCAAGATGAGCTGAAGCGTACCGAAATGGAAAAGCTCTATTATGAAATTGAGCTTCCCCTGTGCGATGTGCTTTACCGCATGGAATGCCGCGGCATAGCCATTGACAAGGGGATGCTGGAGCAGTTCGGCACGATGCTTTCCGAGCGAATTGCGGACTGCGAGGAAGTCATTTTCAATTATTCCGGCGACAGGACGCTTAATATCAACTCCACCAAGCAGCTGGGAGAACTCCTGTTTGAGAAGCTTGAACTGCCTCCTGTGAAGAAAACAAAGACTGGCTACTCCACCAATGCGGATGTATTGGAGAAGCTCAAGTCCAAGCACCCCATAATCCCCGCCATTCTGGACTACCGTATGCTGACAAAGCTCAAGTCCACCTATGCCGATGGCCTTATTAAGGAAATCGGGAGTGACGGACGCATCCACACTACTTTCCAGAATCTGGTCACGGCCACGGGACGCCTGTCCTCCACGGAGCCGAATTTGCAGAATATTCCCGTGCGCACCGATTTGGGCGCCGAGATTCGTAAGATGTTTGTCCCCGGGGATGGGTGCGTTCTGGTGGATGCGGACTACAGTCAGATTGAGCTGCGTGTCCTTGCCCATATTGCCGATGACAAAGTCATGCAGGAAGCTTTCTGTACCGGGGTGGATATTCACACGGCTACCGCCGCTCAGGTATTCGGGGTGCCTGCCGAGCAGGTTACACCGCTCATGCGCCGTCACGCTAAAGCTGTCAATTTCGGCATTGTCTACGGGATTTCCGAGTTCTCTCTGGCTGAGGATATCGGCGTCAGCCGCGCCGAAGCCAAGGCGTATATCAATACCTACCTTGCCAATTACAGCGGTGTTCGCGCCTATATGAAGAAGGTTGTGGATGATGCAAGAGAAATCGGCTACACGACCACCCTCTATGGCCGCCGCCGCGCAATCCCCGACCTCAAGAGCAGCAATTTCAATGTTCGTCAGGGCGCAGAGCGTATCGCTTTGAACACTCCCATTCAGGGTACGGCTGCGGATCTCATAAAGCTTGCCATGGTTCGGGTTGAGTGTGCATTGCAGGAGAACTATCCGGAGGCTAAGCTGCTTTTACAGGTACATGACGAATTGATTGTAGAGTGCCCGGAGGAGATTGCTGCGCAGGTTGCGGAACTTATGAGCAGCTGCATGGAGCGCGTGGCAGAGCTTTCCGTTCCCTTGGTTGCGGAAGCGAAAATCGGAAAGAGCTGGTATGCCGCAAAATGATTTGTATTATAGAAATGAATGAAACCCATGTTGCCGGAATTGCACAGCTTGAAAAACGGTGCTTTTCCGACCCATGGAGTGAGAAGAGCATCGCGTCGGAGCTTTCCAATCCACTTTCTAAGTGGCTTGTTGCCATGGATGGGGAGTTCCTGTGCGGCTATGTCGGTTCCCAGACGGTCATGGAAGAGACGGACATGATGAATATTGCCGTGCACCCGGATTATCGCCGTCAGGGCATTGCCGAAGCTCTGGTGCAGGCACTTGTGATGCTTCTGAAAGAGCAGGGAAGCCGCTGCCTGAGCTTGGAGGTTCGTTCTTCCAACGAAGCAGCAAAAGCGCTCTATACCAAACAGGGCTTTGTTCAGGTGGGGCTGCGCCCCAATTACTATCGCAATCCCAAGGAGGATGCGTTAATCTTGCGAAAGGAGTGGACGATATGAATATTTTGGCAGTGGAATCCTCCTGTGATGAAACAGCGGTAGCCATCGTCCGCGATGGTCGGGAAATTCTGGTTGACTGTATCGCCTCTCAGGTGGATTTGCACCGCCTTTATGGCGGCGTTGTGCCCGAAATTGCTTCTCGCAAGCATATTGAAGCAATCTATGGCCTTGCAGATGAAGCGCTCCTTCGTACCGGCCTCAGCCGTGACGATATCGATGCCGTGGCGGTCACCTATGCTCCGGGGTTGATTGGTGCTGTGCTGGTTGGTGTGAACTTCGCCAAAGCGCTTTCTATGGCGATTGGCAAACCCTTGATTCCTGTTCACCATATCCGTGGGCATATTGCAGCCAATTATCTGGCATTCCCGGAGTTAAAGCCTCCCTTTGTCTGTTTGGTTGTTTCCGGCGGACATACCATGTTCGTGGATGTGAAGGACTATACCCGCATGGAAATTCTGGGCACCAGTCTTGACGATGCGGCAGGCGAATGCTTTGATAAGGTTGCCCGTGTGCTTGGTATGCCCTATCCCGGCGGTGCAGCTCTGGATAAGATGGCACAAACAGGGGACGAAACCAAGTATAATTTGCCCAGAAGCAAGCCCGGTGAGAATCCATTCGACATGAGTTTTTCCGGACTGAAAACAGCAGCGCTGAATCTTATTCATCATGCCGAGCAGGTGGGGGAGGAGATTGATATTCCTTCGCTGTGCGCGTCCTTTTCTGCCGCAGTCTCCGATACTTTGGTTCCCCGAGCGGTGGAAGCACTCAGGCAAACCGGCTATGATAAGATTGCCATTGCCGGCGGTGTGGCGGCCAACTCCCGCATTCGCCGGGATGTGACCGAAGCTGCGCAGAAGCTTGGTGCAAAGGTTTATATGCCCCCTCTGAAGCTCTGCGGCGATAATGGAGCGATGATTGGTTCTCAGGGTTACTACGAGTTTATGGCTGGCAATGTGGCGGATATGTCCCTCAATGCCTATGCAACCAAGTCCATTTTGGGTGAAGCGATATAATCGGTCGGGCAGGAATCTCCTGCCCGATTTTTGAAAGGATTCTTATGTTCATTACTGCATATCGGGTTTCCGACCTTGATTTGGAAAAACTGGCCTGTGTCTACTGCGATGACAGAGCGTGGGTGCATAGTGCATTCTGTGATAATGTTTACGATTATTTTTCTGAGCATATCGGAGGCTACGCCGTATGGCATGATGGGGAGCAGTATGTCTGTGCCCTTCGCTTTGAGCCGTACCGTGACGGTATTCTGATTTCCTGCCTGCAAACCGGGGAAGGCTATCGGCGAAAAGGCTATGCACAAAAGCTTATTTTGTCCGTTCATTCCCATTTTGGGAAGCCTCTTTACTCCCATGTGGAGAAGAAAAACATGCCATCGCGCAATCTTCACCACAAATGCGGATTTGAAATCATTTCCGATACGGCAACATTGCTGGACGGAACGGTTACAAGCAGATACGAAACTTTGCGCCTGGTTAGGCCCTGACATTTTTCTGCGAATTGGAAAAATAACAGTTGACATTTTAGTGTTCTTGTTATATTATATCTTGGTCAGCGGCGGGAGCCGAGTGCATGGAGAAGTCGCGTAGCTGGCCGAGCGCGCACGATTGGAAATCGTGTATACCCCAAAAGGGTATCGAGGGTTCAAATCCCTCCTTCTCCGCCATAAGAAAACTCTTAGAGCTTCTAAGAGTTTTCTTTTTTTTATATCTGATTTTTAGATTTGGGTGATTAAGTTGGATTCTATTGAGACTTTGAAAACATGGATTGAGGAAAGCCAACGCATTGTCGCTTTCACCGGTGCGGGTGTAAGTACGGAATCCGGGATTCCCGATTTCCGAAGCGTGGATGGTTTGTACAGTCAGAAGTTTGACTATCCTCCGGAGACTATTATCTCTCACAGCTTTTTTCAGCGAAATCCCCAATACTTCTATAGGTTTTATAGAGAGAAGATGCTGCCGCTTGGGTTTGAACCGAACATCACCCATCTGACATTTGCCAGATGGGAGCAAGAAGGAAAACTCTCTGCGGTTGTCACCCAGAATATTGACGGTCTGCATCAGAAAGCGGGTTCTCGGAAAGTTTATGAGCTTCATGGCAGTGTCCTGCGGAATTACTGTATGCGCTGCGGGAAGTCATACACAGCGGAGTTTATCAAGAATTCTGAGGATATCCCACGGTGTAATTGCGGCGGCATTGTCAAGCCGGATGTGGTACTGTATGAAGAAGGTCTCAATATGGACACGGTGGACAAAGCGATTGAAGCCATTTCGCAGGCCGATATGCTGATAGTTGCCGGGACGAGCCTGACGGTTTACCCTGCGGCCGGATTGATTCGTTACTATTCGGGCAGTCGTCTGGTTCTTATCAACCGGGATGAAACACCCTATGATGGGAAAGGGGATTTGGTTATCCACGACAATCTTGGAAATGTTCTGTCAAAGCTATAAGAAAAGACGGAAAGCGTTTGCTTTCCGTCTAACTATTTCTGCGTTCTCCAGGTGTGAATCATTTTAACCGTCGTAGAGACCAGAAGGATGCCTACGGCGATGACACCGGCAATCCCGGCAGTGTAGAGTCCCCGATAGCCAAACAGAGACATTTCACCCTCAACGGCGTAGGTCATTGCATAGTAGATACCGGCGCCCGGGATAAAGGGGAAGATGGATACGACCAGATAGGAGATAGCGGGATATTTTCTGATTCGCGCCATAGTTTCGGCATACACCGCAGCAAAAGCGGCAGCAAAGAAATAGGCGAGAAGCTCGGAAAAACCGATTACCATCACGATGCGGTATACAGCCCATGCCAGTGCGCCGCCCAGTGCGCACAGCAACCCACCGGGACCGTGAATATTAAATTGCAGCGCAAAGCCGATGCATCCTATGAATGCGGCGATACACTGGACAGCCAGATGGTAGTCCACTGCATCAGCGGCTGTTGGGGCATGAAACAGGTATGTAATCAGGTTCAGCGCGGAGGCAGTGCCCAGCGCGATTGCAACGGCAATCAGGAAAACTTGAACGATACGGTTTACACCGGAGTTGGTATCTCCGTAGATGATGTCACGCATGGCATTGGTAAACAGCAGTCCGGGAACAAGGTTCATCAAAGCACCAATGTTCACGGTGTCCGGATTTTGTACAATGCCGAGAATGTTCAGACCATAGGCTGTCAGAGCCATGAAAAATGCGGCAGCAATGGTGGAGAAAAAAGGATTGACTTTTAAGCTCTGCATATTTCGGTTTACAAGTCCGATTACCGTACCGCACAGTCCTGCGAAGAACATATCGCGCAAGCTGCACCCAAACAATACGCTGAATCCCATAGCACCCAGAAAGTGACCGAGAAGGATTGTAGTAAAGGGGTAACCCTTTTTTTTACTGTGGATACCATCCAGCCATTGCAAAGCATCTCTGGGGGACGGGTGACGGTTGCAAATGGCTCGGCTCAGGCCGTTCAGATTTTCAACCATGTCGAGGTCAGTGCCGTGATATCCGATTCTGCGCATACGGGTCAGCGGCTGACCATCTTCCGTAGAGATGGTCACAATCAGATAATTCGGGATTGCAAATACTTCGGATGCCACACCGTAGCTTTCCAGTATACGGGTGATGGTGTCTTCAATTCGGAATGTCTCCGCTCCGCACATGGCTAAATCATAGCCAATGCGCACGACCAGATTCATAAGTGCAGTATAGTCCATAGCGTTACCTCTTATTTTTCTTGCACCAGTATATCATGTTTTGAAAAAAATACAACTTTAATTAAGACTGCGAATTGGGGATTGACGAAGCTGTGAAAATGGAACATAATAAGAAAAAAGGAGTGATTTTATGCGTACTGATTTTTATTATCCTTCCAAGGGAGCAGGTGATATTCACGCTTGCCGCTGGACACCGGATGGCGAAGTAAAGGCGGTACTCCAGATTGTTCATGGGATTGCCGAATACATTGAGCGCTATGAGCCTTTTGCACAGTTTCTCAATTCCATGGGCTATCTGGTGGTTGCCGAGAATCATATGGGACATGGCAAGTCCGTTGGTGAGGACGGGACAAAGGGCTATTTCTGCGGCGGTTGGTTTACCGCGGTGGATGACACCTATCAGCTCATGCGCGATACCATGGCGCAGTACCCGGATGTACCCTATGTGCTCTTTGGTCATTCCATGGGTTCTTTCATGGCGCGGACACTCCTGTGCCGCTATCCTCAGAGCGGTATTCAGGCAGCAATTATCTGCGGCACCGGATGGCAGCCAAAGTTTGTATTGCCTGCGGGTATTGCCATTTGCAAGCTGGTGTGTGCATTCACCGGAGAACGCAATCCCAATAATATGCTTCAGAACATGATTTTCGGCGGTTACAATAAAAAAATTGTCAAGGCGCGCACGGAATATGACTGGCTTACTCGGGATAAAGGGATTGTGGATGCCTATATTGCGCATCCCATGTGCGGATTTGTGCCCTCCTGTGGTTTGCTTCGGGATATGCTGATGGGCATATCCTATGTGCAGGATGAAAAAAATCTGTCGATGATGGATAAATCCTGCCCGGTTCTTTTCATTGCCGGAGCAGATGACCCCGTGGGCAATTACGGCGCAGGAGTAGTCAGTGCTGCCGATGCTTTCCGCAAGGCGGGTATGCAGGATGTTTCCGATATCCTATATCCGAGCGGTCGCCATGAGATTCTCAACGAAATCAATAAGGACGAAGTTTTTGCGGATGTGGGTCGCTGGCTTTCTGAGCGGGTAAAGATTTAATCATGCGTAATTTGCGTTTAGAAATATGTTATGACGGTACTCGCTACCGTGGTTGGCAGCGACTTGCCGATTCTGATAACACCATACAGGGAAAAATTGAGACAGTACTCTCCCGCATTTTGGCCGAACCAATCGAAATTCACGGCAGCGGCAGAACGGATGCAGGCGTGCACGCCCGCGGACAGGTCGCCAATTTTCACTGCAACAGCTTAAAGCCTGCTTCCGAAATCCTTCGACAGCTTCGGCAGTATTTGCCCGAGGACATCGGCATATACTCCTGTGAAGAGGTGTCCGAGCGGTTTCATGCGCGGCTCAATGCCAAGAATAAGACCTACTGCTACCGTATCTGGAACAGCGAGAAACCGTGCGTATTTGACCGCCGCTATGTCTTTGCTTATCCGCGCAAACTGGACTTGCAGCGGATGCGGGAGGCGGGAAGTTGCTTCGTTGGTGAGCATGATTATTCTCCTTTCAGCACAGCTCGGGGAAAGAAAAAATCCACAGTCCGACGCATTGACAGTGTAAGCATAGAGCAGCACGGGGAAGAAATCCGTGTCACAATTACAGCGGATGGCTTCTTATATAATATGATGAGAATTATTGTCGGAACTCTGATTGAGGTCGGAGCAGGGGAGAGAAAGCCGGATTCTGTTCCATCTCTGTTTACTGCCAAGCGATGCGATACAGGTTTTCTGGCACCTGCTCAGGGGCTGTGTCTTATGGAGGTTACCTATTGAATATTCAGATTTTTGGAAAGAACAAGTGTTTTGATACGAAAAAGGCAGAACGCTATTTCAAAGAGCGCCGAATTAAATTCCAGTCCATTGACCTTGGAAAGTACGGAATGTCCGGCAAAGAGTTTGACAGTGTCCTGCGCGCCGTCGGCGGTATTGATAACCTGATTGACTGGAACGGCAAGAATCAGGAGATTACCAATATGAAATACATGGATGACAAGCTTGCAAAAGAAGATCGTGTCTTTGACAACCCCATGCTAATGAAAACACCGATTGTTCGCAATGGGAAGCAGGCAACTGTTGGATATTGCCCCGAAATCTGGGCGACTTGGGAATAAAGAAATACGCCACAAAAGCAGTTTCAGCAATGAAACTGCTTTTTTCTTTGCGCACAGTGTAAGTTTTTCTTGCACATTGGGAAGAAAAGTGCTATGCTATGGAGGTCGTAAAATGCGTTTGATTGAGTCGATTCATGCTTTTTTGTGGGGAATCCCCGGAATTGCCATGATTCTGCTTTCCGGCATTTATCTGACAGTTCGCACCGGATTTGTCCAAATACGGCTTTTTCCTTATGCGTTTCGTGCTTTTTTTACAAGCGGGAGCGATGATGGCTTGTCAGTACGGCAATCCTTTTTCACTGCACTGGGAAGTACAGTCGGAACGGGCAATCTCATAGGTGTTGCAGGTGCAATCTGCCTCGGCGGGCCTGGGAGCATCTTCTGGATGTGGATATGTGCATTCTTTTCCATGGCAGCCAAATATGCTGAAGCATTTCTGGCCGTTCGTTTCAGGGTGTCTGATTCGGATGGAGTTCACGGCGGTGTCATGTATTCCATTCGTTTTGGCCTGGGTGCGCGCTATCGATTTTTAGCTTGGATGTACTGTGTGCTGTGTATCTTCGCTTCCTTTGGAATCGGGAGCGTGGTTCAGGTGAATGCAGTTGTCGGATGTTTGCAGTCGCTGGCATGGAATCTCGGCCTTTCCTGGAGCAAGGGCTGCGCGTTTGCCGTAAGTACATTTATCGTGCTGGCTTTTCTGCTGACTGTTTGCCGTGGAACGCAGGGAATCGGAAAAGCTGCACAGATGCTTGTGCCGTTGGCGGGCGGGACATATGTCCTGCTGTGCGTTGGTTTTCTGCTGCTTAGGCTTAAATATATTCCCGATAGCATTCGTCTCATTTTTAATGGTGCATTTCATCCCCGTGCTGTTACCGGGGGGCTTATCGGCAGTATTCTGCAAACGCTTTGTGTAGGATGCCGCCGTGGAGTATTTTCCAATGAAGCAGGACTTGGCACAGCAGCCATGGCACATGCCATGGGTAGCAGCAATCCGGTGACGCAAGGTTCTTTGGGGGTTCTTGAAGTCTTTGTTGATACCGTTGTTATCTGCACTTTGACGGCACTGGTTGTCCTGTCCGGGGGAGTACCGATTTGCTATGGAGTCGAGAACGGTGCAAATCTTCTGCTGCAGACTGTAGAATCTGTATATGGCATGTTCGGACATTTCCTGCTTACAGCGATTATGATTGTTCTTTCTTTTGCTACAGTAATCGGCTGGGGGCTGTACGGAAGCAGTTGTATGACATTCCTTTTCGGAAAGGATTCCACCCCTGTTTTTTTCTATATGCAGGCCGCAGGACTGCTTTTCGGCGCAGTTGTGCAATCCAAATCCGCATGGATTTTGGCTGAGACAGCGAATGCCATGCTTATGATTCCGAATCTGTGCACATTAATTTTGCTTTCCAAAGATGTATGTGTACTTACAAAAGATTTTTATCCGGTGGCCGGAGCCGCCAAGGGAGGTACTTATGCAAATATCCATCAATGCAAACCGCTGTGAACCGTCTCCTATGAGAAAATTCCATCCTCTGGCGGTTGCGGCTGAGCAGAAGGGAAAGAAAATCTATCACTTGAATATCGGCAACCCTGACCTGCCCACTCCGCAGGCTTTCTACGATGCCGTGAAGAATTTCAATAATAAGACCCTTTCTTATGATGCATCTCCCGGAAATGCCGGACTGATTCAGGAAGTAAAGAAGTATTATAAGGGTCTTGGTGTTGAGCTTGAGAACAATGATATTCTGATTACCACCGGTGGCAGCGAGGCAATTCTGCTTACCTGCCTGAGCATTCTTGACCCCTATACCGAGGTTATTATTCCCGAGCCTTATTATCCCAACTATACGACCTTCGTTCATGCGGCAGGCGGCGTTATTCGTGCACTTCCCACCAATCCTTGGGAGGGATATCGCTATGCCCAGCGTGAGCGTATTGAGAGTCTGATTACCAAGAATACCCGGGCGATTATGATTACGAATCCCGGTAATCCCACCGGTGTTGTGCTGGATGAGAAAGAGATGCGCATGATTGCCGACATCGCGAAGGAGCATGATTTGTTCCTGATTTGCGATGAGGTCTACCGTGAGTTCTGCTATGATGAGAAGTTCGGCGTGCCCACGATGGCTCGGTTCAAGGATATTGAGGAGAACCTTGTTATTATCGATTCTGTTTCCAAGCGCTTCTCCGCTTGTGGCGCCCGTGTCGGTGCGGTTGTAACCAAGAATAAGGAATTACAGAAAGCTCTGCTTAAATTCTGCCAGTCCCGTCTGAGTGTTGCAACCATCGACCAGATTGGTGCAGCAGCGCTGTACTCCGTGGACAGCCAGTTTTTCAAGGATTGCAAGGATGAGTACCGCCGCCGCAGAGACACGGTTATCTCCCGCCTGCGTGAGATTCCCGGTGTTGTGGTTGAAGAACCCATGGGCGCTTTCTATGTGATGGCCAGCCTTCCCGTGGATGACTCCGATAAATTCCAGCATTGGCTGCTGGAGGAGTTCCAGGATAATGGTGATACGGTTATGTTTGCACCCGGCGCACCTTTCTATGAGACTCCCGGTAAGGGCATTAACGAGGTTCGTATTGCCTATGTTCTGAATCAGAAGGATTTGGAGCGTGCAATGGAGGTCCTGTCCAAGGGCATTGCGGCTTATCAGCGAGATGTTATGAAGGTCACACCTAAGGCCATAGGTTAAAAATGAACGGCTCCGAAAACTCGGAGCCGTTTTTCATTTCTTTTTGGAAGGAAGCTGGGATATGATGACCGCAATAAATACCAGCAGGCATCCGCACAGCTCCCAAGGGTTCATGGTTTCTTTGAGTATCAGCCAGCCGGACAGAGCGGCGAATACGGATTCCAGACTCATGAGAAGGCTTGCGGCAGTGGGTTCCACATCTTTCTGTCCGATGATTTGCAGAGAGTACGCAATACCCATGGACATAATACCTGCGTATGCAATGGGAAGAAGTGCACCGCGGATTGCGTCCCATGACGGGGATTCTGTAAGCAGCATAAAAGGAACAGAAAGAACAGATGCAACCATCGCCTGCACACAGTTTAGGCGAAGTCCATCCAGCGCTCCTGCGTATTTGTCAACGCACAGAATCTGTACGGCAAAGCCCAATGCACAGCCAAGCAGCATGATGTCGCCCTTGTTAATCTGCGTCACGCCCACACAGCTGAGAAGGTAGAGTCCCACAACCGCGATGGCAACGCTGATAATCGCATTTCTGCTCGGATGCATTCCGATAAACACGCCGAGAATCGGGACAAGGACTATGTACATGGCGGTTATGAATCCGGCTTTTCCGGCATCGGTGTACACAAGCCCCACTTGCTGCAAACCTGCGGCGATGAATAGTGCGACACCGCAGATAAGCCCTGCTTTCCACAAAGCCGGATTCTTCCAATACTCCACGCTGTGGGCTTGCTCTCCCCGAAGCCTGTCAAAGAGGAATGTGAGCGGGATTAAAAAGAGCGCTCCCAACGCACAGCGGAATGACTGAAATGTGAATGGGCCAATGAAATCCATTCCCACGCTTTGCGCGATGAATGCGGTTCCCCAGATAAATGTTGCGAAGAGAAGTGCAAGAGAACCTTTGAATTGTTTTGTCATAATCAATCACCGCATGCAAATATAGCACGATTTGATAAAAAATGCAAGAATCGGGAAGTATGTATCTGTTTGCATTTTGAATGTCGTGATGGTATAATCAGAAAAAATAAGGGAGGAAGCAATATGTCTATGGATGTGATTCGGGATAGAGATGAAATCCCTGCGGAGGATAAATGGGCACTGGAGGATATTTTTCCGACAGACAGTGCATGGGAAGAAAATTTGCAAAGTGTAGTCGATTTGCAGGATAAACTGCTTTCTTTTGACGGAAAGCTGGGACAGGATCCGAACGCTTTACTCGAATATCTGACGATAACAGAAGAAATTCATGTGAAGATTGATGATCTTGCGAATTACTGTATGCGCAAATCTGACGAAGACACCCGTAATTCTGCGTATCAGGCGATGACCGGCAGATTTATGACGGCTATCGTGGGGCTGAATGCTGCAACCAGCTTCGATGTGCCGCAGATAAACGCAATCGGCGATGAGGATATGGAGCGCTTTTACTGTGCATGTCCTGCTCTTTTGCGCTACCGCCGATATCTGACGGAGGTGCGCCGTATGCGTGCGCATACGCTTACCGAGGCGGAGGAGCGCATCCTTGCAGCATCTGCGGAGATGTCACAGGCAGCTTCCGGAGTGTACAGCAGTCTCATGGATGCGGATATGAAATATCCCGATGTTCAAGACAGCAAGGGCGTAATGCACCCGCTCTCACAGGGAACCTTTGTTGCACTTCTGGAAAACTCTGATAGGGTACTTCGCAGGAATGCTTACGAAACCTTATACAAGACCTTGGGAGAGTTTCGCAATACTTCTGCGGGACTTCTGGACGCACAGAATAAAAAACTCAAATTCTACGCACAGATGCGCAAATACCCCTCGGCCTTTGAAGCTTCTTTGGATGGTACCAATGTACCGACTGCGGTTTATCGAAATCTGATTTCCACCGTGCATGAAAATTTGGATAAGATGCACCGATATATCCGCCTGCGCAAAAAGGTTCTGGGGCTGGATGAACTGCATTTTTATGATATCTATACGCCGCTGGTTGCGGATGTGGATAAGAAAATCGATTTTTGTGATGCGAAGCAGACAGTCTATCAGGCACTGGCACCCATGGGTGAGGCGTATCGCCGAATTCTCAAGGAGGGATTTGATAGTCGCTGGATTGACGTATATGAAAACCCGGGAAAGCGGAGCGGAGCGTATTCCGCCGGTGCCCGCGTGCATCCGTATGTTCTGCTTAACTATACCGGAACCCTTGACAGTCAATTCACCCTTGCCCATGAAATGGGGCACGCCATTCATTCCTATTACTCCAATCATACCCAGAATCCTATCGACTCCGACTATGTTATTTTCGTGGCGGAGGTTGCATCGACCTGCAATGAAGCGCTGCTGATGGAGTATTTGCTCTCCCAAACGACCAACAAGCGGGAGCGGGCATATTTAATCAATCATTTCCTTGACCAGTTTCGGGGCACAATTTACCGTCAGACGATGTTTGCGGAATTTGAACTGAACATCGGTCAGATGGTAAATGAGGGGCAGACTCTAACCCCGGAGATTTTGTGCGCGGAGTATAAGCGATTGAATGCGCTTTACTATGGTGAAGACATCATTATAGACGATGAAATAGCCATGGAGTGGGCGAGAATTCCGCATTTTTATTATGATTATTATGTTTTCCAGTATGCTACCGGCTATAGCGCCGCGATTGCACTGTCCCGCAGAATCCTGACTGAGGGAGAGAAGGCTGTTGCGGATTATATTGGCTTCTTGTCCGGCGGATGCTCCAAGAGCCCCATTGAACTGCTGAAGGGGGCGGGGGTTGATATGACAACACCTGAGAGCATCAACTCGGCGCTTTCCCTGTTTGGTGAGCTGCTGGACGAGATGGAAAAACTGATGGAGAAATAATATGGAAGAACTGTTTATCCCGACCCTTCATACCTTTGCGATGAATAATATCTTCACAGGTTCCTTGGGCGCATTCCGTTTTCGAGCCTGGCCGATTATTGTGATGGCAACGCCCAAGGAAGTGGACTATGTGCAAAGCAAAATTCGTGCAGCTTTCTGGCATGGCCCCTTTTGCTATGAGAAAAGCGAGATGGAGGGGGAGGCAGAATTCGACATGTCAGCCGAAGGTCGGGAGGCTCTTAAAAGCTGGCTGGAGTCAAATATATAAAAATAGAACGATTTTTAGCAACATTCTACGATTCTATTGAAATTTACCACTCACTATATATATAATCCAACTAAAGTAAAATGGAGGTGAGTGGATTGGGCACTGTGTCGGCGTATCCATCGACGCATTTATTTGCATTTCCTTATCATGATAACGATGCAATGTACTTCTTCCTGGAAAAGAGCCTGAAACCCCACGAAAAAGTAATCGTCTGCTCATCTGAAAATGAACCTGCTGAGGATCGGACAGAGCTTGCCAATGCAGTTCAGGCATGGGGCGCAGAGCCGCTTATTTGGGGCAGCGACCTTCGGTGGAAGACTTTGCTTCGCATGGCCTTTGAGAGCCGTGCACAGACGATTATCGGTTCTGCAAAATCTATTCTGAGCCTTGCCAAGATTGCAAAGGTCAATCACATTCCGCTGAATATCTATAATGCAGTGGTAATCGGCAAAGATGTTTGTGACTGGATGCTTGACGGAATAGCTTCTTTTCTGGACTGCCGTGTTTTTCACTGCGCGGCCCCTACTGCAAGTGTCATTGAATGGCATCCCAATAAACTTCGCAGCGCAGATACAGCCGTTGATGCAGATTCCCGCAATGTGCATTCTATCCGTGATTATCTGATGCGTTGGGGGAGTATCCTTGATTGTAATGTTTACCGTGGTGTAAGCGGACTTGTCATGGAAATTATCTGCTTCCGCGGTGAAAAGCTTCCGACTCTTCCCAACTGTGCGAAACTTGTTCTCAGGAACTGGAATCCGGAGAAAGATGTACCCATGGGCGTGACAAGTGCCGATTTCGTATCGGAAAGTCATTGACATTTTGCATATTTGTGTTAGAATATTGAAGATATGCAAAGACGATACGGAAACCAAGCAGCGTAGAGTATTTCAGCGAGAGGGATTTGGTGTGAGCCCTTATATTTGAAACTGCAAGCCACTTCCTGTGTTACTCGGGATGACCGAGGCGGGTGCTCCCGTTACAGAGCAGCTAAGATATCCTGATTCGGGATAATTAGGGTGGTACCGCGAGATTTACCTCGCCCCTATGTTTAGGGGCGAGGTTTTTGCGTGTCAATATGTTTTTATGGAGGTAAATTCCAATGAGCCAAAAACCCTATGGCGTAAATGAACTGCGTGAAATGTTCCTGTCTTTCTTTGAAAGCAAGGGACATCTGCGTCTGCCCAGCTTTTCCCTGATTCCTCAGAACGATGCTTCTCTGCTCCTGATTAACTCCGGTATGGCTCCCATGAAGCCTTACTTTACCGGTGAGGTGGAGCCTCCCCGTCACCGTGTCTGTACCTGCCAGAAGTGCATTCGTACCGGTGACATTGAGAACATCGGCAAGACCGCGCGTCTCGGCACCTATTTTGAGATGCTGGGCAATTTTTCCTTCGGTGATTACTTCAAGCACGAAGCAATCGCATGGAGCTGGGAGTTTTTGACTGAGGTTGTTGGCCTTGACAAGAACCGTCTGTATCCTTCCATTTATGAGAACGATGACGAGGCCTTCGATATCTGGAATAAGGAAATCGGAATTGCGCCTGACCGTATCTTCCGTTTTGGTAAATCCGACAATTTCTGGGAGCATGGCTCCGGCCCCTGCGGTCCCTGCTCTGAAATCTACTATGACCGTGGTGAGAAGTACGGCTGCGGTAAGCCCGACTGCACAGTTGGCTGTGACTGTGACCGCTATATGGAGGTCTGGAACAACGTTTTCTCCCAGTTTGACAATGATGGCCACGGCAACTATACGGAGCTTGCCCAGAAGAACATCGACACTGGCATGGGTCTTGAGCGACTGGCTGTCGTCTGTCAGGATGTGAATAGTCTGTTCGATGTGGACACCGTTATGAACATCACCAATAAGGTCACGGAGCTGACCGGTGCTTCCTACGGACAGAGTGTCAAGATGGATGTTTCCCTGCGCGTTATTACCGACCATATTCGTGCATCCTCTTTTATGATTGCCGATGGTGTCCTGCCCAGTAATGAGGGGCGCGGTTATGTCCTTCGCAGACTTCTGCGCCGTGCAGCGCGTCATGGTAAGCTGCTGGGCGTGAATCATCCCTTCTTGTATGAGGTCGTGGAGACGGTTATTCGTGAGAATGAGTCCCACTACATCTATCTGCGCGAGCGCGCTGATTATATTACCAAGGTCGTAAAGGTGGAGGAAGAAAACTTTGCCCGCACCATCGACGGCGGTATGAAGATTTTTGCCGACATGCTTGCTGACCACAAGTCCAAGGGTGAAACCGAATTCTCCGGCGCTGACGCTTTCAAGCTGTACGATACCTATGGTTTCCCCATTGACCTGACTTTGGAAATGGTTGCAGACGAGGATATGACTCTGGATCAGGACGGCTTTGCCAACCTGATGCAGGAGCAGAAGGTTCGTGCGCGCGAAGCTCGTAAGGCACTGGGCGATTTGGCATGGGCAGGCATTGACCTTGGCCTTGATAATACCCCCACCACTTTCCTCGGCTATGAGCAGTTTACAGCGACCGCTAAGGTTCTGGCTGTTTGCGTTGGAGATGAGGTTTCCGGTAGCATTACCGGCGGTGAGGATGGTATTCTTGTTCTGAATCAGACACCTTTCTATGCTGAGATGGGCGGTCAGGTTGCAGATTACGGTGTAATTTCTCTCGGTGAGGGTCACTTCGAGGTCTCCAATGTACAGAAAGACAAGGGCGGCAAGTACCTGCACTATGGCAAGATGGTTGGCGGCTCTATTAAGGTTGACGATGTGGTTGAGGCCTCCATCGATATGGAACGCCGCAAGGCCATCATGCGTGCCCACTCTGCAACTCACCTGCTGCAGAAAGCTCTGGTCACTGTTTTGGGTGACCATGTCCATCAGGCCGGTTCTCTGGTAGAACCCGACCACCTGCGTTTTGACTTCACCCATTACTCTGCTCTGACTGCCGAGGAGCTTGCAAAGGTCAATTCTCTGGTTCAGGATGCAATCCTTGAGGGCATGGAGATTGTTACCAAGGAAATGCCCATTGAGGAGGCCAAGAGCCTTGGCGCAACGGCTCTGTTCAGCGAGAAGTACGGCGATGTTGTCCGTGTTGTCAATATGAGCGAGTATTCCGTGGAGTTCTGCGGCGGTACGCATCTCAACAACACTGCGAAGGTCGGCGCTTTTGAAATTGAGGGCGAAGGCTCCGTTGCTTCCGGTGTCCGCCGTATTGAAGCAGTCACCGGTAAGGCCTGTATGAAAAAGATGGAGGCTACCCGTGATATGCTGGGCGATGCGGCCTCTCGTTTGAAAGTGAAGCCTGCAGAATTGGCCGCCAAGCTTCAGAGTAATCTGGACGAGATTAAGGAACTAAAGCGTCAGGTTGAGCAGTATAAGGCAAAGGATGCAGCCGGAGAGGTCGACAAGCTTCTTGCCAATGCCCACACCATCGGCGAGGTTAAGGTTCTCACTGCACAGATTGCAAATGTAGATGCCGGAAAGCTTCGTCAGTTAGGCGATATGCTTCGTGATAAGGATTCCGGTGTGGTTGCTGTTCTGGCCGCCATCAACGGTGAGAAGCCTGCCTTCCTTGCCGTATGCGGCAAGAATGCTGTTGCCAAGGGCATCAAGGCGGGCGAGCTCGTGAAGCTTGTCTGCACCGAGTGCGGTGGTTCCGGCGGCGGCAAGCCCGATTCTGCCATGGGCGGCGGTAAGGATGCCGGTAAGGTTTCCTCTGCTCTGTCTTTGGTGGATAGCTTCGTTTCCGGAAAGCTTTAATACAGACCCAATAGCCGCAGCCATTGGCTGCGGCTATTTTTGAAAGGAGGGGAACTATGAGAAGACTGATGTGGTTTACAATCGGATTTGCAGGCGGTATTTATGCAGCGCTGTCCATTTGGATTGGGTCAAGTCACTTGCTTGCTCTCGCTTTCCTATCAGTTTTGTTCATGGCTTTTCTCTTTGTGACCGGGCGATATAGAATTTACCGTCTGTTGATTCCTGTTTTGCTTGGCATTGGTCTCGGGGCGTTAACTCTTTTACTGTGGATTGGATTCTATTGGAATCCTCTTTATAATTTGGATAATGTAACTGTGCATGCATCTATCGAAGCTTGCGACTATAGTGAACCCTCTGTTTATGGCTATCAGATAAACGGTAAGGCTTTTTATGACGGAAGATACTATAAAGCTATCGTGTATTTGGACGCCGATGCCGAAATCGAACCGGGTGACTGCTTAGAAGGTACCTTTCGTTTTCGCACAACCATTCCCTTTGGGAAGAAGGATAATACATACTATCGCGGCAATGGAATTCTTCTGCTTGCTTCTGCCAAAATAGACATGCAAATTATCAAAGCATCCAAGATTCCTATGCGTTATTTTGCCTGTGTCCTTTCTCATCGCGCGAAGGAAGTTATGGAGAATATTTTCCCGACGGATGTATTGCCTTTTGCGAAGTCCTTGATGCTTGGAGATACCGAAGATTTGGACTACGCAACGGATACAGCCTTGAAGGTAAGCGGTATTCGCCATATTGTGGCCGTCTCGGGACTTCATGTCGGCATTCTTTATGCAATTGTTTTCGCATTGGTTGGTCATAAAAGGCTACCTTGCTTTCTTCTTGGAACTCCGATTTTGATACTTTTTGCAGCCTGTGCAGGATTTTCCCCTTCGGTCACAAGAGCCTGCATTGTTATGATTCTTATGATGGTGGCAGAAGCGCTTCGCATGGAATACGACCCGCTTACGGAGCTTTCTTTTGCAATCACGGCTATGCTTGCTTGGAATCCCTTTATGATGGAGTCTGTCAGTTTTCAGATGTCCGTGTGCAGTGTTTTGGGAATTATACTTTGCTCAGGAAAAATCCGTGCATATTTGAATGACAAAATGCACTGTAGTTACGGTAAAGACAGGAAAAATCGTGCTCTGCGTTGGGTGAATACATCCATTTCACTTACCATTGGCGCAATGGTGTTTACGATTCCGTTATCGCTTCACTACTTTGAAACAGTTTGTTTAATTGGCATTATATCGAATCTGCTGATAATCTGGATTGTAGGCGCGATTTTTACGGGTGTGCTGCTTGGAACTCTGTGTGGGTTTGTTTCCATAGGTGCGGGCGCTGTGATTGCATCTGCTACAGCGGTTCCTATTCGCGTGGTACTCTTTGTAGCAAGACAAATCAGTCGGATTCCGTATGCTTGCCTATATGCCCAGAATCCTGGAACGGTTCTATGGGTATTTATTTGCTATTGTGCGGTTATTTACTATTTGCTGTTTCACAGAAAAAAGAAGCTGTTGATTCCTGCTTGTGTATTTGCTCTGCTGATTACGATTTTGGTAGGAGCATACAGACCGTGGACGGATGATTTTCGTTTAACGGTAATGGATGTCGGGCAAGGACAGAGTATCTTGCTCCAAAGCCACGGCCATACTCTGGTTGTGGACTGCGGCAGTACGAATCTGAAAACCGCAGCGGACAGGGCGGCTCAGACATTGCTCAGCCAGAGCATTTTCCAAGTGGACGGAATTATCGTGACTCACATGGATTCTGACCATAGCGGCAGCGTGGAGAATCTTCTGACCAGAATTCATTCCCGAAAGGTTTATCTTCCGAAATTGGAAGGTGACTGGCGTGATGATAAGCTTGCCCAATCTCTTAATTCTGAAGTCATAAGTGTTGATAGTTCTGTGACAGTTCCACTTGGCAACGCGACTGTCACCATTATAAAGACGCCTGAGGTCAAAACAAGCAATGAAAATAGCCTTGGTGTCTTGTTTGAGTCCAATGAATGTGCTATACTCATTACCGGAGACCGTAATCGTTCCGGTGAGAAAGCTCTGATTAAAACCGGACTTTTGAAAGATGTAGATGTTCTGGTTGCGGGGCATCACGGCTCCAAGAATGCTACATCGGATGATTTGCTGGAAATTGTTAAACCCGAAGTGCTGATGATTTCTGTCGGAGAGGGAAACTCCTACGGGCATCCTGCACAGGAGGTGCTGGAAAGAGCATCCGTGCACGGATGCCGTATACAGCGGACTGATGAATCGGGTACATTACTTTACAGGAGGTGAGATAATGGCGAGAAAGGAAGAAATCAATGAGGGATTTCAAACGCTGAAATCGCAGATTAAAGCGAAGAATCTGGGGAATCTCTATTTTTTCTATGGGGAAGAAACATTTCTTTTGAACTATTATCTTGAAAAAATTCGCTCCATAGTTCTGGATTCGCTTACGGAGTCTTTTAATTATCATCGGATGAATTCCGAAAGCTTTAATTTGCAGGGCTTTTCCGATGCAGTGGATAATCTTCCCATGATGGCGCCGGGTTCGCTGGTACAGATTGATGATGTTGACATTTTCAAGCTCAATGAATCTGACAGGGATAGAATTACGGAAATCCTTGCAGATATTCCCGATTACTGCACGGTTGTTTTTACTTTCCTCACAGTATCGTGGAAACCGGACAAGCGATATAAAAAGCTCTGGGATGTTGTATCGTCTAAGGGATTGCCGGTAGAGTTTGCCAAGCAGAACCAGAAAGATTTGACGGCATGGATTGGCAGACATTTTGCATCCCAAGGGAAACGCATATCTTCGGATTTATGCACTTACCTGATTGACTTAACGGGCGGTACCATGACTGCGCTCAACGGTGAGATTGAAAAGCTTTGCGCATATTCCGGGGCAGATGAAATTGTACGGGCGGATATTGATGCTGTTGTAGAGCCTGTTTTGGATGCGGTCGTGTTTCAGATGACGGATTTGCTTGGAGAGGGTTCCTATGGAAAAGCCTTGCTGAAGCTTCGGCAGCTTATGCAGATGCAGCAGGAGCCATTGGCTATCCTCGGTGCTGTCGGCGGACAGCTTCGCAGACTGGGCATAGCCAGAACACTTCTGGACTGTGGTAAAAATTCCATTGATTTGCAGAAAATGTGCGGCTTGCCGGATTATCCTGCAAGAAAAACCATGGAGTCTGCCAGAAGGCTGTCATTGCCCTTTTGTAGAAAGGCTGTATCACTTGCTATGGAGACCGATTATAAGATGAAAACCTCTTATGACGACCAGGAGCGACTCATGGAGCTGCTTTTAATGCAGCTTGCTTCGGAGGCGCGCAGTGGTTAAAGTAAAAGAGGCAATTGTTGTAGAAGGCCGGTATGACAAGAACACTTTAGCGCAAATTGTGGATGCTGTGATATTTGAGACAAACGGATTCGGTATCTTTAAGGATAAAGCACAAATGAATCTCCTGCGGCATGTTGCTGAGAGCAGGGGACTGATTGTATTCACGGACTCTGATGGAGCGGGGTTTGTAATACGGAACCATATTAAAAGTATCATTCCCGGGCATCTATTAAAGCACGCGTATATTCCCGATGTTTATGGAAAAGAAAAGCGTAAATCAGCACCAGGCAAAGAAGGAAAGCTTGGCGTTGAGGGCATGAAACCGGAGATTATATTGGAATCACTCAGGCGGAGCGGTGCGACAATGGATGATGGGCTGATTTGGGAGTGTCGTCCCATATCTAAGCAGGATATGGTGGCGTTGGGACTTTCCGGAAACCCCAATAGCTCTATGCTACGCAGGCAACTATGCCGGAAGCTTTCTTTCCCGGAAAAAATCAGTGCAAACGCTTTGCTGCAAGCACTGAATATGCTGTATTCTTATGAAGAACTGGAGTCCATGTTAAAGACAATGGAGTTAGAGAATGGTTGATATTTCAGTAAAAAATCTGAAGAAATTCTTTGTAATCGGTGAAAATCTTCTGGATGGGATTTCTTTTGAAGTCCAAGAGGGAGAATGTGTAGCTATTCTTGGTCGGAATGGCTGTGGCAAAACCACTCTGTTTAAGATAATAACCGGCCAGATGGACTATGATGAAGGCGAAATATATGTAAATCCTGCCAAAAGAATGGGAATGATTTCGCAGATCCCGATTTTTCCGCAGGGATACAGCGTGGAAGATGTGCTGCGTTCTGCTTACCGCAGAGTTTTGAATGCATTAAAGAAAATGTCGGAGCTTGAAAGAGCCATGACGAAAGGCTCGGATCCTGAGCTGCTGAGAGAATATGATGCATTGAGTAATCAGGTCTTAGCCGGCGGCGGGTATGAGATGGATTTTGAAATTGACAAAATCTGCAATGGTCTCGGTATTTCTGCGCTTCAACGCGCACAGCTTTTTGACAGCCTGTCCGGCGGTGAGAAGACGAGAGTGAATCTTGCTCGTTTGCTTCTGGAAAAAACCGATATCCTGCTTCTGGACGAGCCTACAAACCATCTGGATTTGAACAGTGTAGAATGGCTGGAAGGCTATATCAAGGCTTTTAAGGGAACCGTTCTTGCCATTTCCCATGACCGATATTTTATTGACCGGATTGCACAGCGTGTGATTGAGATTTCCGATGGTCATGCAGAGTTTTATTCCGGAAACTATTCTTTCTACATGGATGAAAAGCAGGCGAGATTTAATCTTCAATTAAAGCAATATGAGCAGGAGCAAGCGAAACTCAAGCAGTTGGGCTATACAGTGGAAAGGATGAAAGGGTGGGGGATTAACAACCGCACCCTGTATCGCCGCGCTATGTCCATTCAGCACCGCATGGAGCGCATTCAGAAGACAGAAAGACCGAAGACCGAGCGCACCATGAAAGCTAGCTTTGGGGAGAAAGATTTTTCCGGTGATGTGGTGTTTAAGACTAAGGACATGGAAAAAGGGTTTGACGGACGCGTCCTTTTCTCAGATGTGAATTTAAATGTAACCGGTGGAGAAAGAATTGCAATCCTCGGTGATAATGGTACCGGAAAATCCACATTTATAAAATGCCTGTTGGGAGAGGAATCTTTTAACGGAAAACTCCAATTCGGCCCCACAGTCAAGTGGGGGTATTTGCCTCAGATTATTCATTTTTCCCATCCGGAGCGTACCTTGTACGATACAATGCTCTACGAAAAGAATTGTACCCCCCAAGAGGCAAGAGACAGGTTGGGCGCATTTATGTTCCAAGGGGAGGATGTTTTCAAAACCGTGGGTACGCTTTCAGGCGGTGAGCAGTCAAGACTGCGCCTGTGCATGCTCATGGATGAAAAAATCAATTTGCTTATTCTGGATGAGCCCACGAATCACCTTGACATTTCATCGCGTGAATGGGTGGAAGCTGCAATTGAGGAATTTGAGGGCGCGCTGCTGTTTGTTTCTCATGACCGCTATTTTATTGAAAAATTTGCTGAGCGGATTTGGCAGCTGGAAGATGGGAAAATAAGGGATTTCCCTTGCGGTTATCAAAAATACCGTTCCATTCTGGAGCATGAAAAGTCGCAGAAGGTTGAAATGACTGCTGCACCCAAAGCGAAAAAAGAAAAACCGAAAGGTGGTACAAAGGAAAGCGAGAAGCTTGTACGCCGACTGGAAAGGGAAATTGAGAAGTGCGAAGAAGAGATATCTTCTTTGGACGATAGAATTCAGGCAGCTTCCGCGGATTATCAGGAACTATCTCGCTTGATGCTGGAAAAAGAGAGTAAAGAAGAAACACTTCTGTCTCTCATGGAGCAATGGGAAGAAGCCCAGAGTATTTAATGCACAGTTGACAGCCGAATTCAAAAGACATATAATGAAAAAAAAGGAAGTGTATTTAATGAGTGCCTGTAACGGAAATTGTTCAAGCTGTGGTTCAGACTGCGCAGATCGCAAGTCCGAGAGCCTGCTTGCCCAAATGAATTCAAAATCCAAAATTAAGAAGGTAATTGCCGTTGTCTCCGGCAAAGGCGGCGTTGGTAAGTCTACGGTGACAACCATGCTGTCCGTTGCCATGGCGCGCAAGGGTAAGCGCGTGGGCGTGCTGGATGCCGATATTACAGGCCCCTCTGTTCCCACTGCATTTGGCGTAAGCCAGTGTCAGGGAGCTGATGAAGATGGCCTGTATCCTGCGCTTACTCACAGTGGTATTCAGGTTATGTCCATCAATCTCCTGCTGGACAACCCCGGCGACCCCGTTGTTTGGAGAGGACCGGTGATTGCGGGCGCGGTCAAGCAGTTCTGGACGGATGTTATCTGGGAAGATGTTGATTATCTTTTTGTTGATATGCCTCCCGGGACGGGTGATGTGCCGCTTACCGTTTTCCAGAGCATTCCGGTGGATGGCATTGTCATTGTAACCAGCCCCCAAGATCTTGTTTCTATGATTGTTTCTAAGGCTGTTAAAATGGCGAATATGATGCATATTCCCGTACTCGGTTTTGTAGAGAACTACGCTTATCTGGAGTGTCCTGACTGCGGTAAGAAAATTTCCGTATTTGGTGAAAGCCATTTGGATGAGACTGCCGCTGAACTCGGAATCCCGGTTTTGGCCAGACTCCCCATTGACCCGAAGGTTGCTGAGACCTTTGACACTGGCATGATGGAAACCATTGATACGGTGAAACTGAATCCCGTTATCGAGAAAATTTTAGAAGCATAAAATTAACCCTGCTATCTGTTTTGATAGCAGGGTTTTATAATTCGTGCCCGATTAAATACCATAAAATAATCAGCCCAATTCCGAGAGGAATATAAGAAATTAAATCTTGCGGGGAAATAAAGATAACCGCAAATCCCAAATACTCAATGATAGAGAAAACAATTGTGACGATAAAAGCGGACAGTATTGACATGGAAATGCATTTTCCGATTTTGCTGGAGAAGAAAAAAGCATATAAAAACCCCAGGAGAGGGTGAATGGTAGCCAGAAAAACACTAAGAACTACCTTTGTGATTCCGCCGAGAAGGCCAATCATCAGCACAATAAAAAGAGCTGTACCTGCGAGCTGCGTGAAAAGCGTGGGGAGATAGGTCTTCATTGCCCAATTTGCAGCGAGGTGGAGAAACATTGCTAAGATTATTGCGAGGAAATGTGAGATAAACCAGCGAATTGTATTGCTGTTGCTGCTAATTAGACTCGAACTGACAATGACGAGAAAAGAAAGCTCAATCATTGCGAGAAATTGCCCGACAAAAGAAGAAAAACCAACACCTTCAAACGGATGAATAACCAGCGCCTGTGCGCAAAAACTGACATAGGGCAGGGGAGACAGAAACTTCTCTAATGACCATGGCCGCAGAATATATACAACCACTGTAATTACATAAACCAATAGGATGCTGACAGATGTGGCGATGGCGCGGCTGAGAGCAGAACTTCTGCCAAAGAAGAGTCGGCCAATCAGACTCATACCAAGTACAATCACCATAAATCCGATGAATAACTTTCCCATAGAAAGGAAATCAACGGAAGTACCGAATTTTGCAATTAGATTATCCGCTGACATATTTACAAAATTACTGATAAAGGAATTAAGATTCATAAATCCACCTGATAAAAAAACCTCCGTCATTGCTGACGGAGGTCAATTTAGCCGAATAAATTACTTGATCTCGGCGGTAGCGCCGGCTTCCTTCAGCTCGGCAACCAGCTTCTCTGCATCTTCCTTGGAGATAGCTTCCTTCAGGGTCTTGGGGCAGTTGTCAACAAGATCCTTAGCGTCCTTCAGACCCAGGCCGGTAGCAGCACGGACAACCTTGATGACATTCAGTTTGGAAGCGCCGGCTTCCTTCAGGATGACATCGAACTCGGTCTTCTCTTCAACAACCTCAGCAGCAGCAGCGGGAGCAGCAACAGCAGCGGCAGCAGCGGAAACACCGAAAACTTCCTCCAGAGTGTGAACCAGCTCGGACAGCTCCAGAACGGTCAGACCCTTAACTTCCTCAACGAGAGCAGTGACTTTTTCACTAGCCATGATAATATCCTCCTAAATTATGTGTAGTAAATGGTTTGTGGGGTTACGAAATTAGGCTTCTGCAGAAGCAGGAGCGCCGCCTTCTTTCTGTTCGCGGATCTGATCCAGAACGAAAGCAAGGCTGGAGATAGGAGCCAGGAAAGTACCCAGAACAGAAGCGACCAGGGCGCTCTTGCTGGGCAGCTCACCGAAGCCATTGAGCTGGTCGGCAGACAGGACAGAGCCTTCAACCATACCACCCTTGATGGACAGGGTGTTCTTGTTCTTCTTGGCAAACTCGCAAACAATACGAGCAGGGGCGATGGGATCGCCGGTGGTGGAAGCCATAGCGGTAGTACCGTTCAGAATCTTGCTGAAGTCATAACCTGCATTCTTAGCAGCGAAATTAGTCAGCGTATTCTTAACAACGGAGTACTCAACACCGGCCTCACGGAACTGCTTACGCAGCTCGGTGTCCTGAGCGACAGTGATACCCTTGTAATCAACGAAAACCACAGAAGTGGCCTCCTGCATCTTACCGGTCAGAGTTTCAACAACTGCCTTCTTGCTCTCAAGAACCTTTGCGTTGGGCATTATTTTCACCTCCGAAAATAAAAAATCTTCCTGCCATTAGACAGAAAGATACGCATAAATCTTAGATTTAAAAGCGCACCTCGGCAGGACTTACAGATAAATCCACCTGCTGTCTCAGGCAACTATGTCATTTTAGCATATGTTATTAAAAATATCAAGTGTTTTTTTAAAATAATTAGTTTGCTTTTAGCCGACAGATACACTGCAGCATAGCAGCTATCGTGAAATACTATCTGTGTATAGATGCGTAATAATTATGTTTCCATTCATCAAATGCAACATTATTAAATGTCACATCTCCGGGAGTATTTTGATAATAGTAATGCGTAATATAATTGTCATTTTCCGCATTTAAGTATTTGATTGGAATATCAAAATAATCAATACAGGTTGCACCACTTGCTAACTCTTGCGTGATATATTGATGTCGAGCCTGTGCCATGGAATTCATGCTGAAAAAAACTAAAGTCAAACAAAGGGAAAATAGAACAGCACCGATTCTTAAAGAGCGATGAAACAAACCCTGTATGCTACAGGGGATTGTATCTAAATATTGTTCCATCAGAATTAAGAAGGCCATCATAACAAAAATATACGAATGATAGGAAAGCCGTATTTTGATAGGGATAACAACTAACAAAGGGACTTGTGCTGCGAGGCATAAGCCAATTAGAAGCAATATACGCTTTTGGAGAAAGGGTACATTAATTTGAAAAGCTGCAACAATCCATATTATGAATACAAATACTACATCTAGCATGGCGAGAATATGATATACGATTGCCATCTCAGAATACCAGCCTTGAAACTGCATAAGGGAAACAATGGTCATACAAGCGGCACTGCATAAAGAGAAAACAAGCATCAGATGGTTCCATTTGTCACTGCGCCGAGATTTTGTTAAGTTGACTGTAATTGCAGCTGAAAAACAGACGGGCAGCCCCATCAGACCAAAGTAATGATTTGCTAATCGAAGACCATTTCTTATACAGCTTGTAAGAAGCTGGATAATGGATGATAGCTGAATGGAACGATAGTTTTCCACATCATTTCCGGTTATGTAAAAATGTTTGGGAATCCAGAACATGACTACCAGTCCAACAATCAGAGAAAAAAGTAAATAAGTGAGGGCTGGATTCTTTTATGGTCAGAATCGAGAAATACTTTAACAGTTACAATAGCTGCCAATAGAATATTAATCAGTGAAGAATGTTCGATATATAATTGAGAAATAAAACCAATGATTAGAATAAACGCACACAATACAAGTTGGCTTATGTGTGAAGAATGATTCGAATAGGATTGAATGAGATATAGTGCAATTAGACTAAGCGGGACCGGAGGGGCATAGTTCTGAAATCCACTTGTCCATGTAAATATCTGTGAAAACAATTCTGGGTCCACTGCACAAAGAAGTATAAATGTCATGGACAGCGCCCAACTGCTGTGCATCCCCAGCACCCTGGGAATTAGAGCAATAGTTAATGTGATTGTAAAAAGCTTTGGCGAGGGCACAAAAGATAGAGGATTTTAGTAAAATAACAACCCCCATATTGCCCAATAAACGGCCATTACCATAGTGCAGAGAATACTGAAAAATATCGGATATGGGGTAGCTGCTTCGGGCAATGAAATCAAAATCATCGTAAGCCATTGGAGCCCAAAGCATGATTGTAAAGAAAAAGCAAAAGATACCAATAAGAGTGAGCATCTTTTTACGGATTTTGCTCAGGTTGTGCTTTTTTTAAACCATGCATAAATTGTACACCCTATACATTATTGAGATATATCTACACAAAGAGCGTTCGTATATCAAAAATATCAATGAAAATAATACAACCCCTCCGAAGAAAAACCTCGAAGGGGTGATGTATTATGATTACAGATACTTAGCAGTATTGACCTTCACACCGGGACCCATGGTGGAGACAACGGTGCAGGAGCGGATATACTGACCCTTGGCAGCTGCGGGCTTAGCCTTGACAACAGCCTTAACCAGAGTATCCATGTTCTCGGTCAGCTTCTCAGTGCCGAAGGAAACCTTGCCGATGGGGCAGTGGATGATGTTGGTTTTGTCCAGACGGTACTCAACCTTACCGGCTTTGATTTCCTGAACAGCAGCAGCGATGTTGGGGGTGACGGTGCCGGCCTTGGGGGAGGGCATCAGACCCTTGGGACCCAGAACCTTACCAAGACGACCGACAATACCCATCATGTCGGGAGAAGCGACAACAACATCAAAGTCGAACCAGTTTTCCTTGGTAATCTTCTCAACCAGCTCCATGCCGCCGACATAGTCGGCACCTGCAGCCTTAGCCTCGTCAACCTTAGCGTCCTTAGCGAAAACCAGAACGCGGCGAACCTTGCCGGTACCGTTGGGCAGAACAACTGCACCACGAACCTGCTGGTCGGCGTGACGGGAGTCAACACCGAGCTTAATGTGCAGCTCGACAGTTTCGTCGAACTTTGCAGAAGCACCCTTCACGACCAGATCAAGGGCTTCGCTGGGATCATACTGAACGGAGCGGTCAACCAGTTTGGCGCTCTCCTTATACTTTTTACCTCTAAACAATGTAATTATCCTCCTTAAAGTGGTGATGCGGAAAAATCCTCCCACATTTCCGGGGCTAATCCCGGATCAACAAATATCAGTCAACGACAACGACGCCCATGGAGCGGCAGGTACCGGCGACCTGGCTCTCGGCTGCTTCCAGAGTAGCGCAGTTCAGATCGGGCATCTTGATTTTAGCAATCTCAGAAATCTGAGCCTTGGTAATCTTGCCAACCTTGGTTTTGTTGGGAACGCCGGAACCACCGTTCAGACCAATAGCCTTCATGACCAGCATGGGGGTAGGAGGAGTCTTGGTGATGAAGGTGAAGCTGCGGTCTGCGTACACAGTGATGACAACAGGAATCTTGTAGCCTTCCTGATCCTTGGTACGAGCGTTGAATTCCTTGATAAATGCTGCAATGTTAACGCCGTGCTGACCCAGAGCGGGGCCGACAGGGGGAGAAGCGGTTGCCTTAGCGGCGTTAATCTGAAGCTTGATAATGCCAGTGACTTTCTGTGCCATAATAAGCACCTCCTGAATAAAATGTGGTAATATGCGCTTTGCGCATTTCTTGCGGGGCATCAGCCCCTCCCACGTTCCGGCCGGAGAACCGACCCGATGCGTTACTGGGAAATAACTTCAACCTGGTCGAGCTCAAACTCAACCGTGGTCTCACGGCCAAACATGGAAACAACCACGCTGACCGAGTTGTTGTCGACCTCGATGCTCTCGACTGTGCCGGTGAAGGAGGTGAGGGGACCATCCATAATACGCACGGTATCACCGACTGCGTAATTCACGATGATTTCCTTCTTCTCTACGCCCATTGCGTAAACTTCTTCATCGGTAAGGGGAGTGGGGTCATTGCTGGAAGTTCCGACGAAACCGGTCACACCGCGGATATTTCGAATCACATGCCAGGTGTCATCGCTGTACACCATTTTCACAAGCACATAACCGGGGTAAACCTTGCGGTCAAATGTCTTGCTGACACCGGACTCGGTGATTTCGGTAACGGTCTCCAGAGGAATGGAGACAGCCAAAATCTGATCCTGAAGCTGACGGGACTCAACGGTCTTCTCAATGGTAGCTTTCACGGTGTTCTCATACCCGGAGTAGGTATGAACAACATACCATCTTGCAGTATCTGCCATAACGTTTGCCTCTTAGTGGAACAGGCCGATGAGGGCAGTGATTCCAAACTGAGCGACAAAGTCGAACAGCCAGATAAACACGCCGACAAAAACGACGCAGGCTACAACAATGGCTGCATTCTTGAGCACCTGACGGGGCGTAGGCCAAACAACCTTCTTCAGTTCGCTTCTCAGCTCACGGAAGTATTTGCCGACACCGCCGAAGGTTCTTGCGAACCAATTCTGCTTTTTGACTTCTGCCATGGTGCGGCCCCTCCTTACTTGGTCTCAGTGTGAACGGTGTGTTTTCTGCAGAATCTGCAGTACTTCTTCATCTCGAGACGGTCAGGGTCATTCTTCTTGTTCTTCATGGAGTTGTAGTTTCTCTGCTTGCACTCAGAGCATCTCAAAGTGACTTTCACGCGCATAACGGCACCTCCTTAAAAATTGCCTCCCTGTATCACCCCGGCTATGAAAAATTTAGTCAGCAGTCAACTACAAATAACTGCTCCGAGGCTGAAAAAGGCGCAGAAAAAAAGCCCTTTTTCACAGGTGAAAATATTCTACCACATAGGGGGGCTTGTGTCAACAATCTTTTTCTTGAATTTTCCTCTTTTTTCGGTTACAATACGAAAAAACTGAGGGGGTATTTGTATGAAAATTATGGGGGTTGATTACGGGGATGCCAGAACCGGGATAGCTGTGTCTGATTTACTGTGCAGTATTGTCGGTTCGACCTGCGTTGTACCCAGCAGAAACAGGGAAAAGGCGCTGGCAGATATTTGCAAGATTGTGAAAGAGCAGAATGTTGGTGAAATTGCCGTGGGACTGCCGAAGAATATGGACGGCACTGAAGGCGCTCGCGCAGCACTATGCCGTGAATTTGCATCAGAGATTGAGGCACAAACCGGAGTAAAGACTGTTATGTGGGATGAGCGACGGACAACGGTGGAGGCACATAACATTCTTTCGGCGCACAACTATCATGGAAAAAAGCGCAAGGATACAGTAGACGCTGTAGCGGCATCCTTGATTTTGGAGGGCTATTTGGCATTTCGGGGACGATAACGGATTTCACGGATTCCGGTGAATAACAGGATAACTCCGAAAAATTTTTTTAATAAAGGTACCGGAAGATAGACTTGAAGCTCTGAAAAAAGAAAGGCACAGATGCATCCGCCGATAATTGCGGGCAGTACATCTCTTATATGAATCTGAGCGCTTTTAACCGCGTGAAACCCTACGATGGATGCACTCGGAATAAAAAACAGAAGATTGAATATTCTGGCCTCTTCAATCGGGATCTTCACGACAAGTGTTAACCACAGCAGGAGAATGCTTCCGCCGCCGACACCAAGTCCGGCAAGAGTTCCCAGCAGGGCGGCGATAATCAGATTTATGGAGTAGTCTATGACCATAGATATCGAAATCCTCCCCATAGAATCATCCATCCCAACACTCTGTGAAGAAGCAGTGTTGGGATTTTTTTACCCCGGGAGGCTGCAATAAATCCGCCGATTGTGCTGCCAATCAAATAGGGGATAATATCCGGAAAAGAAGCCAGCACCTGATTGTGAAGTGACAGAAGCGTCATCAAACAAATCGGCAGAATGATACATACCGAAGTCGGAAAGATATCCTTTTCCGCAATACATTCTGATTTGGTAAGAAGCGGAACCAAGATAAGCCCGCCGCCGGCTCCGAAAATGCCGGCGATAGTACCTGCTCCGATTCCGCCCAAGAGAGTTTTTCGGTCAATATGCATTTCAATCACCCTTGGAAAATTATTTCCACAGGCTGTAATGTCTATACAAAAAGCGCTGCTGTTTGCGAAAAACAGCAGCGCTTTTTTGTAATTATTGTGCATTCAGAACAAGATCGGTACGGATATAGCTAAAATCCAAGTCGGTTACAGGATTCTTTTCAATAACCTCTGCGTACCACTGCTCAGACTTCTCGGAGGTAATCTGATTTTTAATCAGATAGTCACGGTAGGTCTCATTGGCAAAACCGGAGAAATAGATGATGTGATAGCCATAGGAAGATTCCACAATGCCGGTCTCACCAACATATCGGTTGGAATCAAAGCACCAGTCGCTGAAGGGGGCGACCATCTGTCCGGGATAGATATTTTCATAAAGGCCGCCGTTTTCCAGAGATGCAGTGTCGGAAGTGTTTTCCTCTGCGAGTTTTGCAAAGGACTCTTCCGTTGCATCGCCGCTCTTCCATTGAGCCAGAATGCTTTCTGCCTTTGCCATTGCGGCAGCTTTTTCATCATCAGAATGGGTGGTCACACCGTTCTCGGTGGTACCGCCCTCCATGGAAATCAGAATGTGGCGAACATTTACAAGCGGGAAGCGGTTGTTGCTTACACCATCCAAATATGCAGCGTAGAAACCGGTTGTCTCTGCGTCATCCCCCGCTTTTACGGGAACATAAGTGGTAGAACCGGCCTTGGACTGTGCACTTGCAAGCCACTCCTGCAGGAAGGTATTGGCAGAGGACAGATGGTTTGCTGTGGAGTAAGTGCTTGCGACATCTTTTCCTTCGTTGATGGAAAGAGCTGCGATAGCAGTATCGAAATCCTCGGCAGAGGTGATATTTTCGCCGGTTAAGCTTGCAGCAGCAGCCTCGGCCTGAGCGAGAGCATCATCACCTTCAAATCCGCTGACGGGAATGTAATAGTAGTGGTAGCCATAGCTGTCGTATGCACCGATATTTGCAGCATCTACGGCCTGCATCTCTTCATCGGTACAGGATAGATTGTTCATGTAGCTGTCGCTGAACTCACCTGCATAAATACTGGTTTCCACATAATTGCGGTAGGTTTCCGTGTTTGCACCGGCTCCGTACATAGCCCGCAGGTATCCGTCAGCATTGCCGTATCCGAGAAGGGAACCATACTGCTCAAGCATACTCAGGGTGGAGTCAACTTGCTGCTTGGTACTCTCGGAAACATCAAAACCGGATTCACGAGCTTCGGCGGCAAGTGCGTAGGTTCCACGGGCATTTTCTTTGGCGGAAGTGAGGAAATAGTCTGCCCAGGTAATCCCTGCATCCTCGTTCATGTACTGATCCTTCAAAGCAACGCCTGTCTGTAATCCGTACAGCGATAAGAAATCTTTATTCTGCGAATAAAAATTATTGATGGTATCTACATAGAAATAGTTCAGGTCTGCGTTGCTCAGCTCCTGCTGACCAACAGTCATTGCAACGGTCTGACGCTCTTTTTTGCCGATATTACTGCTGTTGCGGGAGAATGCTGCAAAAACAGCGGCTGCAATCAAAGCAACCAGCACGACAACAAAAGCGATGGTATAAGCTTTGAGCTTTTTTGCTTCTTTCTGTTCTGCGCGCTGCTTCTCGGTCAGCTTAGCAGCTTCCTTGGCATTGCGCAGCTTCTTTTTGTTGGATGCACTCATTTTTCGATTATCCTCTCATAATTCAATATGTTTTCAACATAGTTTTTTCATGTTGATGGCATAGACTCAGAAATTATAACTTAAAAAGGGCATTGTTTCAAGTGCCAAAACAATTTTTTAACAAAAAACGCAGGAAGCCGAAGCTCCCTGCGCACCCCGCTATAGCCGTCCCGCACCCAATTATGACCTGCACGAATCGGCAGGTGGGTTGCCGCTCCCGACTTTCGCTGCTCCCAACATCCACCTATCGTCAATGCGTAGGCGGGAGGTCTGCAATCCGGCCGGGAAGTCTAACTTCCCTAGATAAAAATGTGGGTCCAAAAGGGTGCAGATCGTACAAAGCAGGAAAAAATTATTCTTCTGTATCTTCTTCGTAAATCTGGTCCATGATTAGCTCATAGACGGTCTGCAATTCTGTTTCATCTTCAATTGCGACAAGAATGGGCTCATCGTCTTCCTCTACAGACTTGAGAATGCTGACCTCCAGCTCGGCAGCATCATCATCGCCACCGGCGGGAACAACCGCCATATAAGTATTGCCATTATATTCCAGTGTGCTCAGAACTTCAAGTTCATATTCGGTTCCATCCTCATCAACGATGGTGATAAAATCAGAGCCATATTCATCTGCCATAGTATATCAGTCCTTTCGTAAATCTATGCTATGTATTGTACAATTCATTTTCTTTAAAATCAATAGTTCTTTTTAGGGGCAGGATTTGTCACATAACTTTTTGGCATGTACAGCTTTCTTTAAGGATAATTCATAAAATAGGGCTTTCGTTTTTGGTAAGAATATGCTATAGTATGATGAATTGTTTTATTCTTCTAATAGTTTATTTATGCATTCAAGCCGCTTCTTTTTGCGGTGTATGGAGGTAATCCATGGATAACAATAATAAAAAACGCCGTAGAGATAAATCTTTTCAGGAGTGGAATCCCAATTCTCGACTGAAATCTGCATATAATGTAATTTCCGTTCTCCTTTCCGTGCTTAAAATTGCGTTGGGCGGAGTTTTGACTGTTGCGCTGATTATGATTATTTGCGTGGTTGTATTTGCAGGCACACTGGGTGACTACCTGCAGGACGATATTTTGGCAAAAGCTGCAGCGTGGTCTATTGACGACTACGATATGGAGAAAACCTCTTTCCTTTACTATGTTGACAGAGACGGAAATATTCAGCAGCTCCAGCAGATTTTTACGACTACTGACCGCCAGATTGCAACAATGGATGAAATTCCGCAGGATTTGATTAACGCAACGATTGCCATTGAAGACAAACGGTTTTATGAGCATCAGGGCGTGGACTGGATTACCACTGTAAAAGCATGCGCCAATATGTTCTTTGGTGGGGATTCTCAGTTCGGCGGCTCAACGATTACCCAGCAGCTTGTGAAGAATGTCAGCGAAGAAAACAGCGTGACAGTTCAGCGCAAAGTCATGGAAATTTTCAGAGCGCAGCTTTTTGAAAAAGAGTACGATAAAAATCTGATTATGCTGGAGTATCTGAATCGGATTTATCTGGGCAGGGGCTGCTATGGTGTAAAGAGTGCTGCCGCGGCTTATTTCGGCAAAGAACTGCGTACCCTGACCACAGCGGAATGTGCCAGCCTTATCAGCATTACAAACAATCCGTCCCTGTTTAATCCGTACTCACAGAGGGTTTATACCTACAAGGGAGCGGAGCGTGATGGCGCGGGGCGCAATCGCTATCGTCAGTTGAATGTCCTGAGCGAAATGCACAAGCAGGGATATCTGAATGATGCACAGTATCAAGAAGCCGTTTCCCAGCCGCTTGTGTTTAAGAATGGGATTGCCGATGAAAATCGTTGGGCTGTATGCCCGAATACCGGGTGTAATTATGAAGGCCCGGTCAGCTCATTTCAAAATGAGGATGAACGCTACTACTGCCCGCAGTGCGGTGCTCAGACGACTGTTCAGCAGAGCGCATCCCAGCACATTTATTCATGGTTTGTGGATGCTACCATTATTGATGTCGCTTCGGACTTGGCAGCCAAGGATGGTGTGCGTTGGGATAATGCAGAGGAGCGCGTAAAGAATTATTATCTTGAGCGTATCCAGAAGGGCGGCTACCATATCTATACGACCTTGGATATGCCCGTGCAGGAGAAGGTGGATGCCGTTTATACGGATCTATCCAAGATTCCCACGACCCGCAGTACACAGCAGCTCCAGTCCGGTATCGTTGTCATTGATAACCGCACAGGTGATATTGTTGCTTTGTCAGGAGGCGTAGGAGAAAAGACGGCTTTTCTGGCATATAACAAAGCCACTCAGGCAAAGCTCCAGACAGGCTCCTCCGAAAAGCCCATCGCAGTGTATGCTCCTGCGTTTGAAAAGGGTGACATCTCACCCGCCACTGTCTTGAAAGACCTTCCCATGAGCTATGAAGGCGGCGCTTATCCGAAAAATGACAGCCGCCAGTATAATTATTCCAGAACAGTATACAGTGGTATAGTCAGCTCTATCAATACGATTTCAGCCCGAACACTGGATAAAATCGGCGCAGAATATGCTTTCAGCTTTGCCAAATATAATTTTGGTCAGGAATCTTTGACGGATCGTTATCGATTGCCGAACGGGCAGTATCTGTCGGATATTGCAACTTCTCCACTGGCATTGGGAGCCCTGACGGTTGGTTCCACTGTTCGTGAGATGTCCGCTGCATATGCAACTTTTGCCAACGACGGAATCTACCGCGAACCAAGAACCTATACGAAAGTTTATAGCAGTAATGGTGATTTGGTGCTGGATAATACCCAGGAATCCAGAAAGATTCTGGGTGAAAAAGCGGTCACTTATATGAATTACTGTTTGTATAGTGCTGCAAATTACGGAACCGGTAATGCTGCCGTATTTCCGGGGCAAAGAATTGCCGGCAAAACCGGAACCACATCCAGCAATCGTGACCGCTGGTTCTGCGGTTATACCAAGCATTACACCGCAGCCATTTGGTGCGGCTACGATCAGCCTGAGCAGATTTATCTGACGGGTAGCTATGCAAACCCTGCGGCAAGACTTTGGCGCATGGTTATGGAACCCATTCACAAGGGGCTTCCTTCCGTTGCACTTTACAATGGAAATAATATGGTTGGTGTCAGTGTTTGTCTGGATTCCGGCAAGCTTGCGACAGCTGCTTGTACCATGGATATACGCGGCAGCCGAGTTGCCACTGTGAATGTATATCCAGAGGATGTTCCTACGGAAACCTGCGACAAGCATATGCAGATTAATTTCTGCAAAGAGGGTGGAAGAGTTGCCGGTGATTTCTGCGAGCAGGCAGGTATGGTTGAACCACGCTCTATTGTGAAACTGACTGTGGACGAAGTAAACGAAATTGCGTGGGCACGAGGCAACGGATTGGTTGAGCCTTATTCCTGGAGTAGCTATATATATTTGGTGGATACGAATGGAAACCCTGCGGTGTGGAACGGATTCAAAAACAGCGACCCCGATAACCGCTTCCCATGCCTGATTTGTAAAGTGCATTCAGGCGGATATGTTGATGATGCCTACGACACATCTATGTGGTAAAGAGAGAGGTAAAGAATATGCTATGGATTTCCGACCAGTGGAAAGAGTACGAAGTGCTGGATGCAACGGACGGTGAACGATTGGAACGCTGGGGAAAATATATATTGGTGCGTCCGGATCCTCAGGTTATCTGGAGTACCCCCCATGCGGATGTGAATTGGAAAAAATATGATGCCCGGTATATCCGCTCCAATACCGGAGGCGGACACTGGTCTGACCACCATTTGCCTGACAGATGGCAGGTGCACTACAGAGACTATCTGACCTTTAATGTCAAGCCCATGAATTTTAAGCATACCGGTGTTTTCCCGGAGCAGGCTGCAAACTGGGACTTCATTCGTCAGAAGGTAGCAGATGCACATCGCCCGGTACGAGTGCTGAATCTGTTTGCCTATTCCGGCGGAGCAACTCTTGCTGCGGCAGCGGGTGGCGCGGAAGTGTATCATGTGGATGCATCAAAAGGAATGGTTGCATGGGCGAAGGAGAATGCGGTGGCTTCCGGCCTTTCGGACAGGCCGATTCATTGGATTGTGGATGACTGTGCAAAGTTTGTTCAGAGGGAGATTCGCCGCGGTAGAAAATATGATGGAATCATCATGGATCCTCCCAGCTATGGCAGAGGCCCAAGCGGTGAAATTTGGAAAATGGAGACAAGCTTTTTTCCGTTTTTGCAGGAAACAGCAAAGCTTCTGTCAGACAATCCTCTGTTTGTAATCATCAATTCCTATACTACGGGACTTGCACCCTCGGCGGTGAGCTATGCATCCGATGTGGTGTTTAATCCGGTGTATGGCGGCGCTACAGCCGCCGGCGAACTTGGACTGCCTGTGAAGGAATCTTCTTTGATTCTTCCTTGCGGTGCAACGGGAAGATGGACTCCGGAGGGTGGAAAATGATGGAACAGATTATCCGAGCCAAACACTTGGCATATATGTACCCCGGTGTGGATGGAGCCGAAGGAGTGCAGGTCTTTCAGGATTTGAATCTTTCCATTGAATCCGGCTCTTTTGTTGCAATTCTTGGTACAAATGGGTGCGGAAAGTCTACATTGGCTAAACATTTCAATTCAATTTTGCTTCCATCGGGTGGTAAGGTCTGGGTCAATGGCATTGATACCTCGGATTTGGACAGAATTATGTCCGTCCGCAGGAGTGTCGGTATGGTTTTTCAAAATCCGGATAACCAGATTGTTGCCAATGTGGTAGAGGAAGATGTGGCCTTTGGCCCTGAAAACATCGGAATATCCAGCCCCGAAATCCGCCACAGAGTTGACAAAGCATTAAAACAGGTTGGAATGTATGAATACCGGGAGCATGCTCCGCATTTGCTTTCCGGTGGTCAGAAGCAGCGCGTTGCCATAGCGGGTGTGATTGCGTTGGAGCCGAAATGTATTGTGCTGGATGAGCCAACAGCAATGCTGGATCCCAAGGGCAGAGCGGATGTAATGGATACGGTTTTGAAGCTTAACCGTGAAAAGCATATTACCGTGGTTATCATTACGCACCATATGGATGAAGCGGCAATGGCCGACCGTGTTATAGTGCTCGACAAAGGAAAAATTGCGGCCGATGGTACCCCTAAGGAGGTTTTCAGCCATGTTGAGCTTCTTCACCAAATCGGTTTGGCAGCGCCGGATACCGTTGAGCTGTGCCGAAACTTAAATGAGCAGGGGATGAGGCTGCCGCTGGATGCTCTGAGTGTAGATGAATGCGCGCAGACACTTTATGATTGGCTGAAGGTCTGACCGTTGGAGGAAGAGAGAATTGGAACCTATTTTACAGGTTAAAAACCTTAGTTATGTTTATAGCGCAGGTACGCCCTTTGAACATAAAGCATTGGATAATGTGAATTTTTCCCTCAATGCAGGTGAGTTCGTTGGTGTAATCGGACATACCGGCTCCGGAAAGTCCACCCTCATGCAGCAGCTGAACGGACTATTAAAGCCGACATCCGGACGGATTCTTCTGAACGGAGAGGACATTTGGAAGGACAAAGCATTTACAAGAAATGTACGGTTCCGCGTTGGACTTGTTTTTCAATATCCCGAATATCAGCTGTTTGAAGAAACAGTTTATAAGGATATTGCATTCGGTCCCAAAAACATGGGACTGGACGAGCAGGAGATTGACCGCCGAGTGCGCGAGGCAGCTGCGTTTGTGGGTATTAAGCCTGAGCAGTTAGAGGTTTCTCCCTTTGATATGTCGGGTGGGCAGAAGCGTCGTGTTGCCATTGCAGGTGTCATTGCGATGGAACCGGAAATCCTTATTTTAGATGAGCCGACTGCCGGCCTTGACCCGGTCGGCAGAGCTGAAATATTGGAGAACATTCAGCATTATCGTAAAGCCAAGAATGCTACGATTCTGATGGTCAGCCACTCTATGGAGGATGTGGCCAGACTTACGGACAGACTCTTGGTGCTCAATGGTTCGTGCCTGGCCATGGACGGAACTCCGGATGCGGTATTTTCTCGCGCTCCGGAGCTGGTTGAAATGGGACTTGGAGTTCCGCAGATTACAAAAGTATTTCTGAAATTGCAGCAGATGGGACTGGATGTGCCGAATGTATACAGTCTGGAGCAGGCGGAATCTGTCCTCCTTGAGATGAAAGGAGTGCGTAACCATGCTTAAAGACATTACGCTGGGACAGTTTTTCCCGGGTAATTCGTTCATTCATCGGCTCGACCCGCGGACGAAACTGATTGTCCTTGTTGTGTATATCATCGCACTTTTTGTGTCCACAGGATGGATTTCTTACGGTTTTTTGCTGCTGTTTTTATTTTCTGTTATCCGTATTTCCACAATCTCTCCGAAAGCTATTTTCAGAGGTATGAAGCCCTTAGCTGTGATTCTGATTTTTACGGGAATTTTGAACCTGTTTTATACTGCCGAGGGCTCGGTGATTTGCAGCTTTTGGATTTTTACAATCACGGATGCAGGCTTGTCCCGCGCGATTTTTATGGTTGCAAGGATTATGATGCTGATTTGCGGCACTTTCTTGCTGACCTATACGACTTCACCCATCAGCCTGACGGATGGGCTGGAGAGTCTTCTGAACCCTTTGAAAAAAATCCATGTTCCCGTTCATGAGCTGTCAATGATGATGTGCATAGCACTGCGTTTTATTCCCACCTTAATAGAAGAGACCGACAAGATTATGAATGCGCAAAAGGCGCGGGGCGCGGATTTTGAATCCGGCAGTATTCTGCAGCGGGCAAAAGCTCTGATTCCTATTCTTGTTCCGCTGTTTATCAGTGCGTTCCGCAGAGCAGACGAGCTTGCTACCGCCATGGAATGCAGATGCTATCAGGGCGGAGAGGGCAGAACCAAGATGAAGCTGCTTCGCTACCGCAGAAATGATTATATTGCATTTGGCGTGGGTACGCTTCTTCTTGTCGCTGTGATTACTTTGACTGCTATGGGGATTTAGTTTACATGAGAAATATTGCCTTGCAGCTAACCTACCTTGGTACAGCTTATCACGGCTGGCAGGTACAGAAGAATTTGCCTACTGTTGCAGAAACGATGGAGAAAGCAGCCGCTATGGTTGTTGGCCACCCGGTTCATATGACGGGATGCGGGCGTACGGATGCCGGGGTACATGCAAAAATCTATATTGCAAATTTCAGAACCGATTCATCGATTCCTGTTGACAGACTGCCCTATGCGCTGAATACCCATCTGCCCTGTGATATCGTGGTCACAAAAGCCTTTGAAGTGCACGATGGTTTTAACGCCATCGGCTCCTGCATAAGGAAGGAATATACCTATCAAATTTATAACTCGAGACTGAAAGATCCGTTTTATGTGAATCGTGCTTGGTTTTATCCGAAGCATCTGGATGAAGAGTTGATGCAGCGTGCAGCCGAACAGTTTGTTGGCACCCATGATTTTGCTGCGGTTAGAAGTGTCGGTACGGATGTTAAATCCACAATCCGCACCGTATACTATTATGATGCTGAGAGACGAGGCGAGCTTCTCCTGCTAAAGGTTTGTGCGAATGGTTTTTTGTATAATATGGCTCGTGCTATGGCGGGGACGGTTGTTTATGCAGCAGAAGGGAAGATAAAGCCTGAGGAAATCGGTGCAATTTTGGATTCCGGAAATCGTACTGCCGCAGGCCCCACAGTCCCACCCGGAGGGCTGTACATGACAAAGCTCTGGTATGATGACGGAGTGGAAAAATTTTCATGTCTGAGCGAAGTAGTAAACCGTTAATAAATTGTTTTCTCTTTTTTATCGTTCATGTGGTATACTGCATGAAAATGATTCCTCGTGAAAGGAAGTGATGGACGATGCAGCCCAAAATGTGTACAAAGTGCAAGAAAAATGTTGCAATTGTCTTTATTACAAAGGTTGAGAACGGAGTTACCCTGAATGAAGGCTACTGCCTGAAGTGCGCCCGCTCTCTCGGCGTCCCGCAAATCGATCAGGTTGTCCGGCAGATGGGCATTTCCGAAGAAGACCTTGATATGATTAGTGATGAGATGGGAAATTTCTTTGGCCAGAAAGACAGTGATGATTCTTCCGACGATGAAATTGACAGCCAGACTGCCACATTTCCTCTGATTAACCAGCTTTTCGGAAATCAGATGCCCTCTCAGCCTAAGAAGAATGCACCGAAAGAGCGTTCTGATGAACCGGAAAAAAAGAAAAAGATTTCCAAGCATAAGTTTCTTGACAGCTACTGCATGGATTTGACCGGCAGAGCAAGAGCCGGGAAACTCGATAAAGTGATTGGCCGAGATGTGGAAACACAGCGCGTTATCCAGATTCTCAACCGCCGCCAGAAGAACAACCCTTGCCTGATTGGCGACCCCGGTGTCGGTAAGACTGCTATTGCGGAAGGACTTGCACAGAGAATCGCTTGCGGCGATGTTCCCTATAAGCTCCGTGATAAGGAAGTTTTCCTGCTGGACTTAACTGCACTTGTTGCCGGTACTCAGTTCCGCGGCCAGTTTGAGAGCCGAATGAAGAGCCTGATTACCGAAATTAAAGAATGCGGCAATATTATCTTGGTCGTGGATGAAGTTCATAATCTGGTTGGCGCAGGGGATGCAGAGGGCAGTATGAATGCAGCGAACATTCTGAAACCGCCGCTTTCCCGCGGAGAAATCCAGATTATCGGCGCGACGACGTATAATGAGTATCGCAAATATATCGAGAAGGATGCTGCATTAGAGCGGCGTTTCCAGCCTGTGAGTGTTGCAGAGCCAACCTTGGAGGAGGCCTGCCAGATTCTGCAGGGGATTGCAAAGACCTATGCACAGTTCCATCAGGTTACGATTCCTGCGGAAATAGCGCGGCAGTGTGTTATTCTTTCTGAGCGTTATATTACAGACCGTTTCCTGCCGGATAAAGCAATCGATTTACTGGATGAAGCTTGTTCCGATGTAAACCTTCATTGCAAGGAGCTTTCCCGCAAAGCAGAGCTTCAGAAAGAACGCGATGATTTTGAGTTGGAACTTCGGATGCTCAACGATGAGACAGAGAATCCGAACTTTGAGAGAATTGCTTATATTCGTAGCAAATTGTGTCAGATTTCTTCTGAAATCGAGGAGTTGGAGAAGATTCCAGCACCTACCGTTACAATTGAAAATCTTGCAAGAATCATTGAATTATGGACAAAGATTCCGGCTTCTAAGATTAAGGCGCAGGAGTATGAGCAGCTGAAAGGCCTGGCCGATAGGCTGAAAGCGCGTATTATCGGACAGGATGAGGCCGTCGATGCTGTTGCGCGTGCAATTCGTCTGAACCGTGTTGGCATCAGCCCAAAGAGAAAACCAGTTTCCTTTATTTTTGCCGGGCCTACCGGAGTGGGCAAAACAGAACTTGTAAAGTGTCTGGCTTCCGATTTGTTTGACAGCGTGGACAGTTTGGTCAGAATTGACATGTCGGAGTTTATGGAGAAACATACAGTTTCCAAACTGATTGGTTCACCTCCCGGCTATGTGGGCTATGATGAGGCAGGACAGCTTACGGAGACTATCCGCAGGAAGCCCTATAGTGTTGTCCTGTTTGATGAGATTGAGAAGGCTCACCCGGATGTCTTGAATATTCTGCTTCAGGTTCTCGACGATGGTCGAATTACGGATGCACAGGGCAGAACTGTCAATTTTGAAAATGCAATCATCGTGATGACAACCAACGCCGGCTCTGAGGGCGGTGTTGCGGCCATGGGATTCGGCAGGACATCACAGGATCAGGTGAATGAGAAGACGAACAAAGCGCTCCAGAGCTTTCTTCGCCCGGAGTTTTTGAATCGCGTGGATGGTGTGATTACATTTAATCATCTGTCTCAGGATAATTTCCTTGAAATTTGCAAAATTATGCTGAGAGAACTTTCCGATAGTCTGAATAATCGGGAGCTTTCTTTTGCATGGGATGAAAATGTTGAAAAATTTCTGGTGCAGAAGGCTTTTTCCACTGTTTATGGCGCACGAAATCTCAGAAGAACCATTCAGCGTGAGCTGGAAGACCCAATCAGTGAGGCCATCATTGACAGCTTTGAGACTCCGATTTCTTCTATTACGGCGTTTGTCGATGATTCCAAAATTCATTTGCAAACAACCTAGAAAAGGGTTGGTCATTCCGAGGAATCGTCAGCGACTGTGGGAATCCGTTCTCTAAAATGTTGTGAATTTAATCATTATTTCGGTAGAAATCCGTTTATTTAAGGGGGACGGATTGCCACACCCAGCGGTGCTCCGCGCAGCGAATCAAAATATAAATAATTGCCGGTGGCAATCATACCATAGTGCAATGTGCACTGATTCGTGACCGAAGGAAATCCTTTAGGGCAATACCCCTCTATTTTAGGTTTACCGACAAACTGAAAGCACCCCTTTTGGGGTGCTTTTTCTAGATGGAATCCATTTTGTCGCTGATTGTATCGGATACTTTCCATGCAACATCTTCAACTTTATTTGCTGCCTTTGCGGCGAGC
>JAZRVX010000240.1:0-4255 GCA_045599455.1 Faecousia sp.
GGGTCGGATTCCTCGCAGCCTACCCCTGCATTCTCCATGAGCATCTGCTGCTCCATGATGGTGCGGGCAAGTCAGGTAACCTCCAATGTTCCGGCGGCACTGCTGCTGTCTGGCTTTACGCCCAATGTGAAAGCGCTGATAGTGGGCACCAACCTCGGCGGCCTCGGTACACTGATTGCCTCCATGGCGAGCCTGATTTCCTACCGCCAAATCTGCGCCGGAGTACCGGGGCAAAAAGGGAAATACTTCCGGCTCTTCACTGTGTCCAATGTGGTGTTTCTAATCATTCTTCTGATGTTTCACTATTTGATAATTGTGTAAAAGATACCCGGTCTACATGTAGACCGGGTAAAGCTTTTCAAAAACAAAGAACTTAAAACTGATGCATCCCTGACAATTATTATTCTGTTTTTTACAGCCAATCCTCCGCCTGTTGTATTCAGAATTGGGCATAGATGAAAGCGGAGTTTCCGAGACTTGCCAGCGCAGCGATAATCAAAAGCTCGCATACGAACAAGAACTTCCCTTGAAAGTGTGTCAGGTCGAATATGAAGGTGGGTTTTTCCTTACCTCTTTTTCGCCATGTATAGATCGAAACCGCGGCCACAATGGCACCATAAAAAAGTGTATAGCCATAATAATAGCGAATACCCGGGGCCAGCAATACAATACGACTGAAAATCCTCCATGCGTCGGCAAGATTCCCGGCTCGGAAAGGAATCCACAGGAGGCATACCAACAGTGTGTTCAGGCATGCACAGAGCTGGCGGGGCAGGTTCCTGCAAAGACCGAAGGAAGCTTTCTGTATGTTCAGAAGCACGCCGTGCAGAAATCCCCACAGCAGATAATTCAAGGAAAATCCGTGCCACAATCCGCTCACAAACATGGTTATCACAGAGTTGAACCGGGTACGCATTGTACCTCTGCGGTTTCCACCCAGAGGAATATAGACATACTCTGTAAGCCAAGCGGAAAGGCTGATATGCCAGCGTTTCCAGAATTCGGACAGATTTTCCGACAGGTAGGGCATATTGAAATTCTCGGGAATGCGAATGTCCATCATCTCTGCAATACCGATGGCCATGTCGGAGTATCCGGAAAAATCCATATAAAGCTGAAGACCGTAGCCGATAGTTGCACACAGAAGGGACAGTCCACTGTAAATGCCGGGCTGTGAATAGACTACCTCCACCGCTATGGCTAAACGATCAGCAATTACCAGCTTCTTCAGAAGTCCTACGGTGAAGCGCTGAAAACCTGCTTGGAGATTGACCGCACGGAATCGGTGTTTTACATTGAAAAGGCCAGCGCTGCTGTGCCATTTCAGAATGGGACCGGAGGTAACGGTTGGAAAAAAACTGATAAACAGGGCGCACTCCAAAATGCTGCCCTCGGGCTGCCCACGGTAAATATCCACGAGATAGCTGATAATCTGCATACCGAAAAAGGATAGCCCAATTGGCAGCAGAACGGATGGCGCATTATCCGGAAGATATCGCACCCCAATCAATAGTGCAAGTACCATACCGACGAAAGAGGCAAGTAGCGGACGGTTTCTGTGCTTTGCCAGCACATGTCCCATGCACCAGCATAGCGGGCACAGCGCCCCCAGCCACACAACTGCCGAACCACATGCCAAAGCATAAAATAGGAAGTTCATGCCCAGCAGAAGAAAGTATTGGCTTCTGCGCCCAGGCAGGCAGTAATAGGGAATCAGAAGAGCGACGAAGCACAAAAGAATTGTCGGATTTGTGAGCATCTTCACGCCTCCATAAGTGTGGCCAGCGCATCTGCAACCATACGGTGCGCATGGGCATTGATGTGCCCGGAGCCCATGGTGGTATTCCAAAATCCTGTAGCTGCGATGTAGTGCTCTGCGTAGGCATCGCGGAAATAGGGTGTCATATCCAGAAAATCAATTTGGTTGGCCTCACAGCTGCGCGCAAACATGGATACGGTTTCCTGCTCACCGAAGGACAGCGTGCCATCTGCACGGATCTCCATAGAGGGCAGAAATACAATCACAATCTGTCCATCAAAACAGTTGCGGATTTGTGCCAGCGCTTCGGTATAGGTCTGCTCAGAGGCTACCTGATTGGAAGACCAAGTCGTTGCATCTACCGACCCTTGGGTAGCAATCAGATATTGCAGCCGTAACAGTCGCAGCAGCGGCAGGGCTGACTTTATACTATGCCTGAGTTGCTTTGTCTGACTTAGGTTGTTTATCACCGCTTCGTGGGATGTTTCCGGGGTTAAAACAGTTTGCTCCATGGCCTCTCGGAGATTATCCTCTGAATAATTCAGGATCGGTGTTTCCAGCACAACGGCGGAAGCACCGGGGAAATCCTGCACTATGGCATTAAAGCGAGGAATAATGGAATCCAGAAGATACCCGCTGTGAGCTGTATTGTATGTGGGAATGTGGTATTCACGGCTCAGAATATCCGTCCAACGCTTATTCGTACCCACGGCGAAACCCTCTGTATGGGAGGAACCCATAGCCAGAACAAAGTTTTTATCCGGAAGTTTGCTGCGGTTTATCAGTCCGTTGTCATCCACACGGGAAAATGCCAAGCCCTCATTGCCATAGATGCCCCAGTCGTTGGGGTATTTTAGACCAACAGAGGCCTGCCCGGAGGATGCAATCTCATCCGTAGGATGGTAATACACCATGCACAGCAAATTGACACATGAAAATGCACACGCAGCAGCGCATATCCATGAAATGCAGTTTTTCAGAAATGAACGCAAAGTGGACTCCTTTCAGAACGAATCCTCCGGCTTGGTTCACCTGTCGCCGGATAAGATTCGGTACGGCACCGGGAAAAACCTGCGCAGGAAGAGGCAGATACATTCAATTGCGAAAAGTGTCAGGCATACCGAGAGAAAAAATACAGGCAGAGCCATTGTCCAATGCCGAGGAAAGACCAGCACCAGCAGCTTGGTAATGACTGCGCTGACATTCATATGCATGGCAAACACCATAAAGGAACGGGTCATAAAATTGCGGGCTTTGACTCTCTCGCAAGCCCAGTCGGCGCAAATCCAGATAGCCGCTGCCCAAATGAACAGTAGTGCCGCCCAAGCAGCCTCGGGTGGGTCGGAAAGTTCATTGCAGATTGCCATTGTTTCGGCAATCCCCAGCACCGACACAATCAGGGCAGGCAGCCGCAGTTTTCGGGGAGAAGGGCTAGAAATCTGCGGCCAACAGAATCTTCCCAGCATACCGCCCGCCAGATAGTAGATGATGGAGCGGGTATCATGCACCAGAGTTTCCGGTAGTGTAATGCCGAAGTGCATCAGCACAAACCATGCACTAATGGACACGATTGCCATGGCAGGTGTGCGGAGCATGACATCCAGCAGCGGTGCAGCGGCAGCATAAATCATCAGTGTCATCAGGAACCAAAACGGGTTATTATATTTCCAATGAAACAGCCCCTCTGCAATCCCGCGTACAGAAGAATCAAAGGGAGCTCTGCCGATGAAAAAACGGGAAAAAAACACGGTCGTCACCAATGTGAAGAGCATCATGATTATATTCCAGCAGAAGTAGGGAATCAGCAGAGAATGCATTCGGCTTTTTAGTTTGGGAAGATAACTCCGTGCAGTATAATTCCGAAAAAAGAGCGCTCCCGAAATCATGAAAAAGAGTGGAATACAGGCACGGGTAATCCCAACCTGTAAAAAGACCGATATAGAAGATACCCATTCGGGCAATCCACTGTAGTTGGCAAAGGCAGAACTGTGAATGAAGAAAATGAGTACAGCCAATCCATATGATACCATGGTTTTCTTGTTTGTAAAATAGGAATCCGATACAATCGGCTGCAAACTATCCATCGTTGAATCCTCCCCTATAGGTATTCAGTATATCACACAGACACAGCCTCGTCAAACCAGTATTGGGGATTTGGCTGCACATTACTGCACGGTGAGCTTCTTGCAGGCAGAAGCCAGCTCCCGCAAAGTTGAGCAGCTGACCATGGAAACGCAGGAGGCCATCATCTGCACGGAGCGAAGGTAGGGCCACTTGTTCTCCGGGATGGGGTTGAGCCACAGCACCCGGCCACTCAGGCGCTTTGCTTCCTTGAGCGCATCCAAGGCCCTGCCTGCATCAATGGTCTTGGTGTCCGAGAGAATCAAAAGTGTTGCGGCAGAGCCCAGCACCGCAGGCTTTTCGTTGCACAGCTTTTCCAAGGCACTTCCCAAATCCGTGCCCCGGCCATACAGACCGGAGGTACGGACGAAGTCC
>JAZRVX010000241.1:0-1093 GCA_045599455.1 Faecousia sp.
TTCCCCTTGACCTTCCGGCACCGGGCAGGCGTCAGCCCCTATACTTCACCTTTCGGTTTTGCAGAGACCTGTGTTTTTGTTAAACAGTTGCCTGGGCCTTTTCACTGTGACCGCATTCCTGCGGTACCCCTTATTCCGAAGTTACGGGGTTAATATGCCGAGTTCCTTAACAACCCTTCTCCCGATGGCCTTAGGATTCTCTCCTCATCTACCTGTGTCGGTTTGCGGTACGGGCGCGTTCTCAATCCGTATACCTTTTCTCGCCGCAACCTACATCTGCTTCCTTACTATAATTTCAGTCCCTTTCGACCGGGGCGACCAACGCCCGGCTCAGACTTCGGTTACGTGTCAGTATACTTAACAAGCTCGCGGCAACGGAATCTCCACCGTTTGTGCATCGACTACGCCTTTCGGCCTCGCCTTAGCTCCCGGCTTACCCTGGGCGGACGAACCTGCCCCAGGAAACCTCAGATTTTCGGCCTTTACGATTCTCACGCAAATCTCGCTACTCATTCCGGCATTCTCACTTCTATACAGTCCACCAGTGCTTCCGCTCTGACTTCACCCCGTATAGAACGCTCCCCTACCCAGTATTTCTGCTGCCTGAGCTTCGGTTACATGCTTAGCCCCGTTAAATCTTCGGCGCAGCATCACTCGACTAGTGAGCTATTACGCACTCTTTGAATGAGTGGCTGCTTCTGAGCCAACATCCTAGTTGTCTTAGCATTGCCACATCCTTCTCCACTTAGCATGTATTCGGGACCTTAGCTGCAGGTCTGGGCTGTTTCCCTTTTGACCGTGAGACTTATCTCACACAGTCTGACTCCTGAACTCATTTATCCGGCATTCTGAGTTTGATAGGCGTCGGTAAGCTTTCGCTCCCTAAACCATTCAGTGCTTTACCTCCGGTAAATATATTCAAGGCTAGCCCTAAAGCTATTTCGGGGAGAACCAGCTATCTCCGGGTTCGATTGGAATTTCTCCGCTATCCGCAAGTCATCCGCCAACTTTTCAACGGGGGTCGGTTCGGTCCTCCAGTAGGCTTTACCCCACCTTCAACCTGCTCATGGATAGGTCACCCGGTTTCGGGTCT